>NZ_JBFULD010000243.1:0-6514 GCF_056400505.1 Terrabacter sp. P5_B1 | reverse complement strand
CGCCGGCTCGACCACGGCCGCCCTGGCCAGCCGTCAGGCGCGCGCGGTCGAGGCGCTGCGGGGGACGGGTGCCACGAYCCACCGGCACTACGAGCCCGGCCACTGGATGCCGCACGTGTCAGCGACGACCGGGGTGGCCGGCGCGCGGCTGCCGTCCGTCGTCGAGGCCGTCTCGGACCGGCTGCCGTTCACGCTGCGGTGCGACCGCGCAGCGCTCATCGACACGACCGACGGAACCATGTGGAAGCTGTCCGGCGTGCCCTGACGGCGCGCGCCGGCGCGCGCCGGCTCGGCCGTCCCAGCGATCAGGGCCACGTCGGCGTGTCGTCCCCCATCGAGGCCCCGGACCCGAGGACAGTCGTTACCAGGACAGGACTTCGACGGTTGGCCCGTTGTGGTACGTGAACCGTCACTGGTGGCCCGGACTCGCAAGCGCGAGCCGGGCTCCATCCTTTCCGGGGCGAACCGCTCCACCCGCCAAGGCTGCCCGGACTACCGTGGTGAGCATGAGGCGACTCCTCGCACCGGTCATCGCGCCGGTCGTCGCCGGTGCCGCGGCCCTGGCCGTGGTCACGCTGCGTTGGTCCGCACTGCACTGGGGCGCCACCACCGAGGAGACCCGCGAGCGCCTGCCCGGTGACGAGATCCTGCGCGACCCCGGCCTCGTCGCGACCCGCGCCATCACCATCGAGGCCCCGCCCGAGGAGGTCTGGCGCTGGGTCGTGCAGATGGGCGCCGACCGTGGCGGCTTCTACAGCTACGACCGGCTCGAGAACCTCGCCGGTTGCCGGTTGCACAGTGCCGACACCGTTGTCGACGACTGGCAGCACCTCGCGCCCGGTGACCTCGTGCGCCTCCATCCGAAGGTGGCCCTCGCGGTGACCGCAGTCGAGCCGGGACGGTCCTTCGTCCTGCACGCCGCACCCGCCATGCCGGGCGACCCGGCCGCGGCTCCCTACGACTTCACGTGGTCCTTCGTCCTGCGCCGCCACCCGCACCGCGCGACCCGGCTCATCACCCGCGAGCGCTTCGCCTACAGCCACCGGTGGTCGCCGCTGCTCGTCGAGCCCATCGCGGTCGCGAGCTCGCTCATGAGCCAGAAGATGCTGCGGGGCATCCGGGACCGCGCCGAGCGTGGCGGGGCTGTCGCAGGATCGCCGCTCAGTGCAGGATCGCCGCGAAGGCATCGAGGAAGACCTGGATCTCCATCTCGCTGATGACGAGCGGGGGAGCGATGCGCACCGTCGAGCCGTGCGTGTCCTTGACGAGGACCCCCCGCTCGAGCAGGCGGTGCGAGGCCTCCCGTCCGGTCAGCAGCCGGGGGTCGAAGTCGACGCCCGCCCAGAGGCCACGGCAGCGCACGGCCACGACGCCGTGACCGAGCAGCTCGCGCAGCCCGCTCTCGAGCAGGGCCCCGAGTCGCCGCGCGCGTGCCTGGAACTCACCCGTTGACAGCAGGCCGACCACCGCCTGGCCGACTGCGGCGGCGAGCGGGCTGCCCCCGAACGTCGAACCGTGGCTGCCGGGCGTGAAGACGCCGAGCACGTCACGGTCCGCGACGACGGCCGAGACCGGGACGATGCCGCCGCCGAGCGCCTTGCCGAGCACGTAGACGTCGGGCACGACCCCCTCCACGTCGCACGCGAAGGTCGTGCCGGTGCGCCCCAGACCGGACTGGATCTCGTCGGCGACCATGAGCACGTTGCGGCGCCGGGTCACCTCACGCACGTCGCGCAGCCAGCCGTCGGGCGGGAGGATGACCCCGCCCTCGCCCTGGATCGGCTCGAGCAGCACGGCGACGGTGTCGTCGGTGATGGCCGCCTCCAGCGCCTCGATGTCGCCGAACGGCACCGTGTCGAAGCCCGGCGTGTAGGGGCCGTAGTGGTCGTGCGCGACCGGATCGTCTGAGAAGCTGATGATCGTCGTCGTCCGGCCGTGGAAGTTGCCGTCCATGACGACGATCCGGGCCCGTTCGTCCGGGACGCCCTTGACCTCGTAGCCCCAGCGCCGGACCGTCTTGATCGCCGTCTCGACCGCCTCGGCGCCGGTGTTCATCGGTAGCACGAGGTCCTTGTCCGCCAGCCTCGCGAGGTCGCGGCAAAAGGGGCCGAGCCGGTCGCTGTGGAAGGCGCGGCTCGTCAGGGTCAGCCGCTCGAGCTGCGCCCTTGCTGCCCCGACGAGCGCCGGGTGCAGGTGGCCGAAGTTGAGGGCGGAGTAGCCGGCCAGCATGTCGAGGTAGCGGCGCCCCTCGACGTCCGTGACCCAGGCCCCCTCGGCGTGTGAGAGCACCACCGGCAGGGGGTGGTAGTTGCTCGCCACCCACTCCTCGGCGAGGGAGACGTGTTCGTGCGTCGGGGTGCCCGGGGCCGGGCCGGTCCGCTCACGGGCCCCGGGTCGTGCGGCCGTGTCGCTCACCCCTCGATCGTGGYACTGCGGCGCGCCACGAGCACCGGAATGCGAGGTGATCCCGCTCTCGGTTCACCGACGGACGACAACCCCCGGTGGGAGACTCGAAGAGGCGGGTCCCGCAGCCAGGACTACTCGCAGTGGGGTGTGTCGGTCACAGCGTGGCCCAGCCGCGGAGATGGCCATGAGCAGCACCAACACCGCCCCCGTCCATCGCACCCGCGTCGTCATCCTCGGCGCCGCAGGACGCGATTTCCATGACTTCAACGTCGTCTTCCGCGACGACCCGGACCACGAGGTCGTCGCCTTCACCGCGACGCAGATCCCCGACATCGAAGGACGGCGGTATCCGCCGGAGCTCGCGGGATCGCTGTATCCGCAAGGTATTCCGGTCGTCGCCGAGTCGGAGCTGAGCGACCTGCTCGAGCGGGAACGCATTGACGTCGTCGTCTTCGCCTACTCGGACGTGCGCCACGAACAGGTCATGCACGTCGCCTCGCGCTGCATCGCAGCGGGCGCCGACTTCCGGCTCCACAGCGCGCGCCGCACGATGCTGCGCAGCACGAGACCCGTGGTCGCCGTGACCGCCGTGCGCACCGGTGTCGGCAAGAGCCAGACCACCCGCTACCTCGCCCGGATGCTCACCGACCTCGGCCTGCGCGTCGTCGCCGTCCGCCACCCGATGCCCTACGGCGACCTTGCAGCCCAGGCGTGCCAGCGTTTCGCGACATATGCCGACCTCGACCGCCACGACTGCACGATCGAGGAGCGCGAGGAGTACGAGCCGCACCTGGACGCCGGCGTCGTCGTCTACGCCGGCGTCGACTACGAGCGGATCCTCCGCGAGGCCGAGCAGGAGGCCGACGTCATCCTCTGGGACGGCGGCAACAACGACCTGCCGTTCTACGTGCCCGACCTGCACGTCGTCCTCGCCGACCCGCTGCGCCCCGGTGACGAGGCGGCATACCACCCCGGCGAGGCCAACGTCCGGATGGCTGACGTCGTCGTCATCGCCAAGTGCGACTCGGCGCGGACGGCCGACATCGAGGCCGTCGAGGCCTCGGTCCGGACGCTCAACCCGCGCGCGACCGTGCTGCGCGCCGACAGCCCCGTCACCGTGGACGACCCGAGCGCCGTCGCCGGACGCCGCGTCATCGTCGTCGAGGACGGCCCGACGCTGACCCACGGGTCGATGACCTACGGCGCCGGAGTCGTCGGCGCCCGCGCAGCCGGTGCGGCACGGATCATCGACCCGACGCCGTATGCTGTGGGGTCGATCGTCGCGACCTACGCGAAGTACCCGAATGCGCGTGGCGTCCTGCCCGCCATGGGCTACGGCTCGGTCCAGGTCCACGACCTCGAGGCCACGATCCGCGCCGCCGTCGAGGCGGGGGAGTGCKAGGCCGTCGTGAGCGGCACCCCCATCGACCTCACCCGGGTGCTGACCGTGGCGGCGCCCCTCGTGCGGGCCCGGTACGAGCTGCGCGAGGTGGTCCGGGGCGGCCTCGCCGCGGCGGTGCGCGCCGCCCTGCCGCTGGAGATCCGCGGCGGCCATCACGCCCCACCTGCGGACGCCACGCTCGCCGGGAGTGCGCCATGAGTGCCCCCGCCGAGCCCCGTCCCTCCGACTCGCGCGACCAGCGCTCAGGTCATCTTCCCGAATCTCGCGGCGTCGCAACGGCACCCGGCCGGCGAGGAGGCTACGTCGGCTCCCTGCTGGTCAGCGTTCTCATGCTCGTGCTCGTCAACGTGTGGCCCGGCTGGCAGGCCGTGCCGTTCCTCACCGGCCGCACCGTCCTCGTCATCGGCGCCGTGTACGCCTCCATCATCGCGCGCGCGGTTGCTGATCTCGTCAACATCGTCCTGGACCTGCCTCGTGTGCGGGCCCTTGGCGACATCGTCTCCATCGGCTTCGGACTCGTCGCCATCATGCAGTTCTGGCAGGTCTTCCCCCTCGATGTCATCGGCACCGCGTGGGAGGTCGTCGCCCGGATCCTGCTCGTCATCGGCTTCGTGGGCAGCGGGATCGGCATTCTCGAGGCCCTCGTCCGGCTCGTCCGTGGCCGCTTCCCCAGGATGTGATTCACATGAGCTCACCTGTCACCAATCCCAGCAGCAACCAAGGCGCCGAGTGGGTCCCCTCCACCGGTGGCTATCACCCGGCCGGCCGTCACCTCGTCGCCCTCATCATCGGCTGCCTGCTCATCCTCCCGGGCCTCGGCCTGCTCCTCGGCGGGGCGGCCCTCGGCATCACATATGCCGTCGCCCGGGACAGCGCCGGCTACCTGTCCATGACGATGCCCGTCCTGTCGAGCTCCTCGCCGGCCATCACCGCTGGGGATACCGTCGTCGCCGCCCGGCCCGACGTGCCGTCATGGGTGTTCGACCGGCTCCAGGTCGACGTCCGCGTGAGCGCCCAGCCGCTGGCCTCCGGCAAGACCGTCTTCCTCGGCATCGCGCCCGCGAGCAGCCTGTCGGCCTACCTCGGCGGCGTCGCCCACGACCAGGTCGTCGGCATCACCGAACCCCGCGCCAACGGTCAGCGCGCGGCCGTGCTGCGGTCGACGCCAGGCGCTGCTCGCGCACCCGCCCCGACGAGCCAGACGTTCTGGACCGCCTCGGCCACCGGCGCCGGCCAGCAGCAGCTGTCCTGGCGCGTCACCGGCGGACAATGGGCTGCCGTGATCATGAACGCCGACGGCAGCAGTGGCGTGGCCGTCTCGTCGACGATCGGGGTCCGGGCCGGATTCCTCCTGCCGCTGGCCCTGCTCATGGTGGGCCTCGGGCTGCTGATCTCCGGCGGTGCGGTCGCACTCATCATCATCGGCGCGAGCGGGACCCGGCGCTCGGCACCCCCTTCAGCCCTGTCGCCAGTGGCCACCGCTCCGACCGGCGCTCCGACCGGCGCTCCGACCGGCGCTCCGACCAGCGGGTCGATGGCTGCGATGGCACCCGCCGCGTGGCTCCCGCACGCACGGGCCGTGAGTCCGGTCGGCCTGGACGCTCGCCTCGACGAGCCGCTCTCGCGGTGGATGTGGCTGGTCAAGTGGTTCCTCGCGATCCCGCACTTCTTCGTCTTGGTGTTCCTGTGGCTCGCCTTCTCGGTGGTCTGCGTCGTCGCGTTCTTCGCGATCCTCTTCACCGGCCGGTACCCACGTGGACTCTTCGACTTCAACCTCGGCGTCCTGCAGTGGTCGTGGCGCGTCTCCTACTACTGCAGCAGTGGCGGCCTCGGCACCGATCGCTACCCGCCGTTCAGCCTCGGACCGGAGCCGGACTACCCGGCGCGCCTCGACATCGCCTACCCGGCGCGGCTCTCGCGTGGTCTCGTCCTCGTCAAGTGGTGGCTGCTCGCGATCCCGCAGTACATCATCGTCGGGCTGCTGGTCGGCGGCGGCACGTGGGCCTGGGACCGGACCAGGACCGGCGACTCGCACCTCGACGTGCTCGGCGGAGGCCTCATCGGCCTCCTCGTGCTCATCGCGGGCCTCTCGCTCCTCTTCGCCGGCTACTACCCACGGGCGCTCTTCGACCTCGTCATCGGCCTCAACCGCTGGGTCTACCGCGTCGTCGCGTACGTGACGCTGATGACCGACGTCTACCCGCCGTTCCAGCTCGACGAGGGTGGGGCAGAGGTGCCTCAGGGACCCCCGCCACCCACGCCACCGGTCCCGGCCGACCGCACGGAGCCCGTGGCGACTGCCGATCAGCCCGTCGAGCAGCCCGCCGAGCACCCCGGCGAGCAGCCCCGTCAGTTCAGCGGCTGACCTCGGTCGGAGTCGTCAGTAGCGGAGCCTCAGGGCTGGCGCCGCGGTCGGGACAGCGCCAGCCCGAGGCCCGCGACGGCGACGATCGGGCCGATGACCGCCCACAGCGTGACGCCGGACATGGCGCTCCCGCCGACGTAACCGAGTCCCTGCAACGTCCACAGCGCGCCGACGAGCAACAGGAGGACGCCCAGGATGATGCGCACGGGACGACTCATGACGAGGCCCGCAGCCAACTGCTCATGTCTCGACGCTACGTCACTGCTGCACCGGGCGCAGCACTGACGTAGCGACCGGAGGGTGTTTCCCYGGGCTGCCTACGTCACTGCTGCACSGGGCGC
>NZ_JBFULD010000242.1:0-6562 GCF_056400505.1 Terrabacter sp. P5_B1 | reverse complement strand
CGCCCACGAGTCCGCCCACGAGTCCGCCCACGAGTCCGCCCACGAGTCCGCCCGCGAGGGTGACCGGCGCGCTCAGTGCGCGAACTCGGCCACGACCGTGGCGGCCGGGACCGGCCGCGCCGACCGCCAGCCCGTTCCGGCCCACAGCGCGAGCAGGTCGGCTCGCTCCGCCCGGGCGGACGCCCGTCGCAGCGGCACCGTGACGTGGTGGACCTCCGGGTAGGCGGCGGGGGCGCTGCCGTCGAGCCGGCGCATGAAGTCGGTCTCGAGGCCGCGAGCGAGTCGGCCCGAGTAGACCCGCGTCACCGCGGTGCGCTCGTACGCGGGATCCGCGAGCGCACGCCGATAGGCCAGACCCGTCCCCGCCTCGGGAGTCAGCAGCAGGGCGGTCCCGATCTGGACAGCGTCGGCCCCCGCCACGCGCACCTGCGCGGCCCGCTCCGGCGTGGAGATGCCGCCCGCAGCGACGATCGGTACGTCCGTGTGTGACCTGACGACGGTGACGAGGTCGAGCAGGTCGGCGCTCGAGGGCTCCTTCACCGGGTCGAGGGTGCCGCGGTGCCCTCCGCCGTCGGGACCCTGGAGACAGAGGCCGTCGACTCCGGCGCCGAGCGCGGCGGCTGCCTCGTCGACGTCGGTGACCGTGGCCACGGTTTCGATGCCGGCCCGGCGGAGCTCGCCCAGGACGGCACCACTCGGAAGACCGAACGTGAACGACACCAGCGGAACCCGCTCGCGAACGACGAGGTCGAGCTTGCGCTCCCAGTCGTCGTCGTCGCCGGGTCTCGCCTCGCCCGGCTGCACGCCCATCTCCTCCGCATCGTCCATCAGCGCCGCACGGTAGGCCGCGACCGCGTCGGCCCGCTCCGTGCCGGTCAGCTCACCCGACCCCACGGCATACGCGTTCGCCTGGGCCGGCACGAAGAGGTTGACCCCGAACGGGCGGGACGACGCGTCCCACACCTCCGCGATGGCCGCTGCCAGCTGGGGCGCGGTGAGGTAGCCGCCCGCCAGGAGGCCGAGCCCGCCGGCGTCACCGACGGCGGCAACGAGCTCAGGCGTCGTGGGGCCCCCGGCCATCGGGGCTCCGACCACACCCGTCTCGAGCGATCGCAGCAGCATGGCCCGACGCTACTCCGCTCCCCACCCCCGGCACAGGTGCCGGGGGGCGCCGTGAGGAGGGTCACCGGGGTCGGACGACGCGCCCCTCGTCCCACACCGGCTCGGTCGACTCGTAGACGCGACCGTCGGCGCCGAAGACGAGGAAACGGTCGAAGCCGCGGGCGAACCACCGGTCGTGGGTCACCGCGACGACGGTGCCCTCGAAGCGGTCGAGCCCCTCCTCGAGCGCCTCGGCCGACTGGAGGTCGAGGTTGTCGGTGGGCTCGTCGAGCAGCAGCATGGTCGCGCCCGACAGCTCGAGCAGCAGGATCTGGAAGCGCGCCTGCTGACCGCCCGACAGCGACTCGAACCTCTGCTCGCCCGACCGGGCCAGCTCGTAGCGGTCGAGCGCGCGTGCCGCCTGCTCGCGGGGTCGACCCTCGCGGTGCTCGTCCCCGCGGTGGAGGATCTCGAGGAGGGTGCGCCCCATGAGCGACGGGTGCTCGTGCGTCTGGGCGAACCACCCGGGTCGCACGCGTGACCCGAGACGCACGACGCCCGAGTGCTCGACGGGCACGGGGCGCACGTCGCCGACGGGCTGGTGCTCGCGCTCGGGGTCCGTCCCGCCACAGGCCAGCAGCCGGAGGAAGTGCGACTTGCCCGAGCCGTTGCTGCCGAGGATCGCGACGCGCTCGCCGTACCAGACCTCGAGGTCGAAGGGCTTCATCAGGTTGGTCAGCTCGAGGCCGGCCGCGACGATGGCGCGCTTGGCCGTGCGGCCGCCGGTGAGGCGCATCTTGACCGACTGCGTCATCGGCGTCTCCTCAGGCGGTCCCGCCTGCTCGAACTTCGCCAGACGGGTCTGGGCGGCCTGGTAGCGCGAGGCCATGCCGTCGTTGAACTTGGCCTTGACCTTGAGGGTCTGCACGAGCGTCTTGAGCTTCACGTGCTCCTCGTCCCAGCGCCGACGCAGCTCCTCGAGGCGGTCGTTGCGGTCCGCGCGGGCCTGGGCATACGTCGCGAAGCGGCCGGGGTGCACCCAGAGCGTCGCACCGGCCGCGCCCGGCTCGAGGGTCGCGACGCGCGATGCGACGCGGTCGAGCAGCTCACGGTCGTGGCTGATGAACAGCACCGTCTTGGGGGAGGCGACGAGAGCCTCCTCGAGCCACCTCTTGGTCGGCACGTCGAGGTAGTTGTCCGGCTCGTCGAGGAGCAGCACCTCCTCCGGTCCTCGGAGCAGGGCCTCGAGCACGAGCCGCTTCTGCTCGCCTCCCGAGAGCGTCGTCACCTTGCGCCACTGGGCCTGGTCGAAGGGGATGCCGAGGGCCGCGACCGTGCACTGGTCCCAGAGCGTCTCCTGCTCGTAGCCCCCGGCCTCGCCCCACTCGACGAGGGCGTGGGCGTAGGCCATCTGGTCGTCCTCGGAGTCGCGCTCCATCATGAGCAGCTCGGTCCGGTCGACCTCCTGCGCAGCCGTGCGGATCCGGTCGGGCGCGACGGAGACGAGCAGGTCGCGCACCGTCGTGTCGTCGCGGACCTTGCCGATGAACTGCCGCATGACGCCCAGGCCGCCCGAGCGGGTCACCGCGCCCTCGTGCGCCGCGATGTCGCCGGCGATGATCCGTGTCAGCGTCGTCTTGCCGGTCCCGTTGGGGCCGATGAGGGCGATCTTGGCGCCCTCCCCCACCCGCACCGAGACGTCGTTGAGCAGGGGCCTGCCGTCAGGCAGGCTGAAGGAGACGGAGTTGACGTCGACATGGCCCACGAGGGTCAAGCCTGTCGTATGCCGTGTGGCCGCGTCACGCGGTTAACCGCCGCCCGGGCACGCCCAGCACGACGTCGACCGGGACGGCATCGATCGGGCGGCCCTTCATGCGGACGATCCGACCACCGGCGCGCGACGGGCCCGCGTGGCGAGTGCCCGCGACGCCAGCTCGGAGGCGGCCGGGTAGACGACCTCCTCGAGGCTGAGCCCGTGGGCCGGCATGACGTGGATGCCTGCCGCCCGTTCGTCGCGGCCCTGCAGCGCCCGGGGCCAGTCCGGCCCCCGTCGCCCCTCCCCCACCGGGACGACGGCCCCGACGAGGGATCGCACCATGGAGTGGCAGAACGCATCGGCGCGCACGGTCGCGGCCAGAACCCCGTCCTCCAGTCGCGTCCACGAGAAGTCGAGCAGGGTGCGCACGGTCGTGGCACCCTCGCGCTGCCTGCAGAACGCCGCGAAGTCCCGCAGGCCGACGAGCGAGCGGGCCGCCTCGTCCATCGCACCGACGTCGAGCGGCTTGCGCCACCAGACCGTGTCGTGGCGACGCAGCGGGTCACGGACGGCCCCGGTGTCGGCGATGCGGTAGAGATAGCGCCGCTCCACCGCCGAGAAGCGAGCGTCGAAGCCGTCGGGCGCCGGGCGCGCCGTACGCACCACGACGTCCGCCGGAAGGATCCCACCCAGACGGCTGACGAGGGCGACACCCGGGTCCCGGTCGGAGCGCCCCGGCAGCGAGGCCCACGCCGCTGGGTCGAGGTCGACGTGGGCGACCTGACCGCGCGCGTGCACGCCGGCGTCCGTGCGTCCGGCCACCGTCACGCGCACGGGCTCGGCGCTGCGCAGCACGGTGGTCAGGGCTGCGGACAGCTCTCCCTGGACCGTCCGCAGGGTCGGCTGGGCGGCCCATCCCGAGAAGGCCGTGCCGTCATAGGCCAGGTCGAGCCGGACCCGCAGCGGGAGCCGACTCGACTCGTCCGACCCGCTCGAGCCACTCATGGTGACCGAGCCTAGTCGGCCCGTGTGGAGTCGTGAGCACCGCATGTTCTGCATGTGTCAACGGGCGCCGCATCTGGTGCGTCCTAGAAGTGGACGTCGGGCAACGTGCCCGGCCTCCCGGGAGAGGGGGCTTTCTCATGCACACCACCACACGACGCCGCCTGGCGGCCGTCGGTATCGTCGCGGCACTGGCGACGCCGGTCGCCGCCACCGTCGCTTCCACCTCCACCGCCGCGGCCACGAGCACCGCGCCCTTCTGCGGGATCATGTGGGGCTCACTGCCCAAGGCCACCAGCTCGGGCCAGCTGTGGACCGGCAACGTCACCGGGACGCGGACCGGCCAGCACGCCTGCTACGACCGCCTCGTCTTCGACGTCGCCCCGGGCAGCGGCCGGCTCGGCTACAACGTTCGCTACGTCGACGAGCTGACCGGACCCGGCAGCGGTCTCCCGGTTCCCATCAGTGGCGGGGCGAAGATCCAGATCACCATCAACGCCCCGTCGACTCTCGCCATGAGCACGAGGACCTTCTCCGGCTGGCGCACCTTCCGTCAGCTGAAGAGCCTCGGCAGCTTCGAGGGCTACACCGACTACGGGCTCGGGGTGCGCGCCCGGCTGCCGATGCGGGTGTTGGTGCTCACCGACACCGACGGAGGTCGCCGTCTCGTCGTCGACGTCGCCCACCTCTGGTAGGTCGGCAGAGCAGCTCGCGCCCGGAAACCGAGAGAGCAGCTCGTCCCGAGCGGGACGAGCTGCTCTCTCGATGGTGTCTGAGGCTCAGGAACCGGAACCGGCCTTCTTGAAGCCGGCCTTCTCGGCGTCCTCGGCCGTCTTGAACCAGACCTCGGCGACCGTCTGGTCGTACCACTGGCCGTCGGGCTCGTGGTAGAGGTTGGAGTCGGCGTTGCCCTTGACGGTGTAGCCCTCGGGGGCCGAGCCGTCCTCGTTCGCCGCGACGGCGCCCTCGGGCAGCTCGGCCGCAGCGGCCTCGTCAGCCRTGTCCGTCGTGTCAGCCGTGTCGGCGTCCTCGGCGGCCTTGGTCTCGGCAGCAGCGGCCTTGGCCTCCTCCTGCTTGGCGGCGCGACGGGTCGCGCCCTCGGCCTCCTTGACCGTCGCCTTCTTGGCCGACAGCGGCTCGCGGACGAGCTCGATCACGACCATGGGGGCGTTGTCACCCTTGCGGGCGCCGATCTTCGTGATGCGGGTGTAGCCACCCTCGCGAGCCGCCATGTCGGGGGCGATCTCGGCGAAGAGGCGGTGGACGACACCCTTGTCGCGCACGACCGTGAGGACACGGCGGCGGGCGTGGAGGTCGCCGCGCTTGGCGAACGTGATGAGGCGCTCGGCGAGCGGGCGCAGGCGCTTGGCCTTGGCCTCGGTCGTCGTGATCTTGTCGTGCTCGAAGAGCGACGTCGCGAGGTTGGCCAGGATCAGCCGCTCATGGGCGGGGCCGCCACCGACGCGGGGACCCTTGGTGGGGGTGGGCATTTCGTTTCTCCTAGAAGTCCGACCAGGCCGTTCTCGAGCAGTGTGCCGAGGGCTCGGTCAAGAAGCGGTTGGTCAGAGACGCTCGTCCTCGACGAAGGACTGGTCGTCGTCCTCGTCGTTGTAGTCGTCATCGCCGTAGCCGTCGACGAGGGCCGACGGGTCGAACCCGGGCGGGCTGTCCTTGAGGGCCAGACCCATGCCGACGAGCTTGGCCTTGACCTCGTCGATCGACTTCGCGCCGAAGTTGCGGATGTCGAGCAGGTCGGCCTCGCTGCGGCCCACGAGCTCACCCACGGTGTGGATGCCCTCGCGCTTGAGGCAGTTGTAGGAACGAACGGTGAGGTCCAGGTCCTCGATCGGCAGGGCGAGGTCCGCGGCGAGCGCGGCGTCCGTCGGCGACGGTCCCATGTCGATGCCCTCGGCCTCGACGTTGAGCTCGCGGGCCAGACCGAAGAGCTCGACCAGCGTCTTGCCGGCCGAGGCCATGGCGTCACGCGGGGTCATCGAGTTCTTCGTCTCGACGTCGACGATGAGCTTGTCGAAGTCGGTGCGCTGCTCGACTCGGGTCGCCTCGACCTTGTAGGTCACGGTGAGCACCGGGCTGTAGATCGAGTCGACCGGGATGCGGCCGATCTCCTGGTCACCGGACTTGTTCTGCTGGGCCGAGACGTATCCGCGGCCACGCTCGACGGTCAGCTCCATCTCGAGCTTGCCCTTGTCGTTCAAGGTCGCGATGTGCAGGTCGGGGTTGTGCACCTCGACACCAGCCGGCGGCGTGATGTCGGCGGCGGTGACCGCACCCGGGCCCTGCTTGCGCAGGTACATGACGACCGGCTCGTCGTGCTCCGAGGAGACGACGAGGCCCTTGATGTTGAGGATCATCTCGGTGACGTCCTCCTTCACGCCCGGCACGGTCGTGAACTCGTGGAGCACGCCGTCGATGCGGATGGAGGTGACTGCCGCGCCCGGGATGCTCGAGAGCAGGGTGCGACGCATGGAGTTGCCGAGCGTGTAGCCGAAGCCGGGCTCGAGCGGCTCGATGGTGAAGCGGCTGCGGTTCTCGACCACGACCTCTTCGGAGAGCACGGGACGCTGTGCGATGAGCACTGTTCATTTCCTTCCCACGGGCGACCGCCATATGACGCCTCGTGAAACTGCCCGGTCGTGATCCGGGCGGGCCGGCACGGCTCTGTCTGCGAGCCGACCCCTGGTT
>NZ_JBFULD010000241.1:0-6592 GCF_056400505.1 Terrabacter sp. P5_B1 | reverse complement strand
CGGTAGCCGTGCCCGTCGGCGCCGGAGTGGCCGGCGTCGTGGCCGCCCGCAGCGCGTCGGGGACGACGCCGTTCTGCGCGGTCGGGGACGTCGAGGGGGTCGCGGTGCCGCTCGCCTTGGGCGTCCCGGTCGCTGCGCCTGTCGCCGTGCCCGACGGCGTCGCCGTGCCGTCGGGCGTGCCGCCCGGCTTGACCTGGGTCGCGTTGCTGTCGAGGGCCTGGACGTAGACGGCCCGGAAGCGCAGCTGCGAGGGCTTCTTCAGCGCGTCGAGCTGCTCGGCCGTCGGCTGCCCGGGGATCGCGACGACGATGCTGCGACCACCCTGGGTCGTGATCTCCGCCTCGGAGACCCCGTTGGCGTCGATGCGTTGGCGGATGATGTCGACGGCCCGGTTGACCTGGCCCTCGCTGATCGTCTCGGTGCCGGTGAGCTGGGGCTGGAGCACGAGCTCCGTGCCGCCCTCGAGGTCGAGGCCGAGGCGGGGGGTCATCGACCCGCCGCCCCACTTCGTCAGGCCGGCGGCGAGGCCGCCGAGGGCGAGGATGACGACGACGAGCGCCAGGAGGCTCCGTCTCGCCGACTTCTTGGTGGAGCTGCGTGCCACGAAAGCCTCACTGACCGTTCTGCTGGGAGCCCGGGCCCGCGCCCGGTGCGTCGTCGCCCGGTGTGGCCGGCGTGGCCGCCGTGTCGGACTGCTTCATCGCGATGGCGCGCCGGTCCACCCGGATGATGGTGCCCTCGGCGATCTCGAGCCAGGCGGTGCTGTCGTCGAGATGCGTGACGATGCCGTAGATGCCCGACGACGTGACGACCCGGTCGCCGACGTCGAGCGACGAGCTGAAGTTGCGCATCTGCTTCATCCGCTTGTTCTGGGTGAAGAACAGCCAGCCCAGCAGCAGCAGGGGCAGGGCGAAAATCAGCAACGAGAAGGTCCCGTTGTTGTTCATGTCAGCTCAGTCCTTCGTGTCATCGTCCGGGCGTTGCACGCGCGCGTCACGACCCGTGCGTCGGGTCGGATGTCGCGTCAACGACCGGGGGCACCGGATGGTGCCGCGGCAGCGGCGATGGTGCCCGCAGGAGTCTACGTGCGCCGGTGCAGTTTGTCAGACCGGATCGGGTCGGCGCGGCGCGGGCGGGTGTCACGTTTTGGTCGCATTCGGAGGGGTCCCGCCAGCGCGCGACATCAGCCCTCGAAACGCGCGCCTCCGGCCTCGTCGATCGGCAGCGTGGCGGTCCAGAGCGCCTGCGAGTCACGCGGTGGGGTGAGCCCGAGGTGCTCCCACGCGAGGCTCGACGCCGCTCGTCCGCGCGGGGTGCGCACCATGAAGCCCTCCCGGACCAGGTAGGGCTCGGCGACGGTCTCGACGGTGTCGGGTTCCTCGCCCACGGCGACGGCCAGGGTCGAGAGCCCGACCGGRCCGCCGTTGAAGCGCCGACAGAGGGCCTCCAGGACGGCGCGGTCGAGGCGGTCGAGGCCGCGCTCGTCGACGTCGAACAGCTCGAGCGCCTGTCGGGCCGCCGAGTGCGTGACGCGGTCCTCGCCGTGCACCTGCGCCCAGTCGCGGACGCGGCGCAGCAGGCGGTTGGCGATGCGCGGCGTGCCCCGCGAGCGCAGCGCGATCTCGCGGATGCCGTCCTCGTCCGCGTCGAGCCCGAGCAGCCGGGCCGAGCGGTGCAGGATGGTCACGAGGTCGGCGGCGGCGTAGTAGTCCAGGTGCCCGGTGAAGCCGAACCGGTCCCGCAACGGCGCGGGCAGCAGCCCGGCTCGCGTCGTCGCGCCGACCACGGTGAACGGCGGCAGCTCGAGAGGGATCGCCGTGGCGCCGGGCCCCTTGCCGATGATGACGTCGACGCGGAAGTCCTCCATGGCGAGGTAGAGCATCTCCTCCGCCGAGCGCGACATCCGGTGGATCTCGTCGAGGAAGAGGACCTCCCCCTCCGCGAGTGACGAGAGCACCGACGCGAGGTCGCCGGCGTGCTGGATCGCGGGCCCCGAGGTGATCCGGATGGGCTGTTCGAGCTCGCCGGCGACGATCATCGCGAGGGTGGTCTTGCCGAGCCCGGGCGGACCGGAGAGCAGGACGTGGTCAGGTGGGGTGCCGCGCCGCTTCGCGGCCTTGAGGACGAGTCCCAGCTGGTCGCGGACGCGAGTCTGTCCGGGGAAGTCGTCGAGGCGCTTGGGGCGCAGCGCCGCCTCGACCTGACGCTCGTCGGTGTCACCCACGGCGTCGACGATGCGCGCGGTCGCGTCGAACGACCCGTCGTCCCAGACTTCGGGGTCAGCACCGGTGTCGAGCCCCCACGCGCCGTCCGATCGGTCGGGGCTCATCGGCCGAGCTCCTGCAGGGCGGCGCGCAGCAGCGCAGAGACGCCGGCTCCCTCGGCTGCTAGCGGCGCGACCTTGTCGAGGGCGTCGTCGGCCTGACGCGCGGTCCAGCCGAGACCGACGAGGGCCTCACGCACCTGCTCGCGCCACGCCTCGCCGCTGTCGAGGTGGACGGGCTCGGCCTGGCCGGCCGAGCCGGGCAGGGCGCCGAGCTTGTCCTTGAGCTCGAGGACCATGCGCTCCGCGCCCTTCTTGCCGATGCCCGGCACCTTGGTCAGCGCGACGAGGTCACCCGTGCCGAGAGCCACGCGGACGGCATCCGGAGAGTGGACGGCGAGCACGGCGAGCGCGAGGCGCGGGCCGACGCCGGACACCGTCTGGACGGTCTCGAAGACGTGCTTCTCGTCGTCGGTGGCGAAGCCGTAGAGGGTCAGCGAGTCCTCGCGCACGACGAGGCTGGTGGCGAGCTCGGTGGGCTGGCCCAGCCGGACGGAGGTGGCGGTCGCGGGCGTCGTGTGCACGAGCATGCCCACCCCGCCGACGCCGACCACGACGGAGTCGAGGCCGACCTTGAGGACGGTGCCGGAGAGCGAGGCGATCATCGGGGCTGGGCTCCAGGGTGGGGTCGGGTGGCGCGAGTGGGCTGGTTGGACGCGGCGCGCAGCCGCTGCGCCGGTGGCGCCGCTCCCGGCGGGACCCGACGGGGTATGCCGCTCCCCAGGTTGCCGGTGCGCGCGAGCACCTCGAGCCGTGCCTCCTCGAGACGGCTCTGGGTGCCACCGCGCCACACGTGGCAGATGGCCAGGGCGAGGGCGTCGGCGGCGTCGGCGGGCTTGGGCGGGGTGTCGAGACCGAGGAGGCGGGTCACCATCGTGGTCACCTGCGCCTTGTCTGCCCGGCCGCTGCCGCTGACCGCCGCCTTGACCTCGGTCGGCGTGTGCAGCGTTACCGGCAGGCCGAGCCGCTCGGCGATGATCATGACGATCCCCGTCACCTGGGCGGTGCCCATGACGGTGGACACGTTGGTGTCGGCGAAGACGCGCTCGATGGCCACGGCCTCGGGACGGTGCCGGGCGAACCACTGCCGCATCTCGTCCTCCACCGCGACGAGGCGCCTCGGCGTGGGGTCGGCGGATGGCGTCCGGATGACGCCGACCTCGACGAGGGAGAGCTTGCGGCCCGGCACGCCGTCGACGACGCCGACGCCGCACCGCGTGAGCCCGGGGTCGACCGCGAGGACGCGCACGGCATACCTCCAGGTCTGTGTGGGCAGGCGATGGGACGGTGGATGATCCGAACAGGTGTTCGGGACAACGCTAACCGCCCTCCCCCGAAAGCACGGGAGGCACGCCGGTCCCGGCGTGCCTCCCGTGCTGCGCTTGATGCCTGCTGATGTCGGCTCAGTCCTCGTCGTCGTCGAGCTGGGCGAGGACGTCGTCGGGGATGTCGCCGTTGGCGAAGACGTTCTGCACGTCGTCGCTGTCCTCGAGGGCCTCGATGACCCGGATCATCTTCTTCGCGCCGTCGAGGTCGAGCGGCACCTGGAGGTTGGGCACGAACGAGGCCTCAGCCGACTCGTAGTCGATGCCGGCGTCCTGGATCGCCTTGCGGACGGCGACGAAGTCGGTGGCCTCGGAGATGATCTCCCACGTGTCGCCGTTGTCGTTGACCTCCTCGGCGCCCGCCTCGAGCACGACCTCGAGGATGTCGTCCTCGGAGCCGGCGTCCTTGAGGACGGTCACGACGCCCTTGCGGTTGAAGACGTAGGACACCGAGCCCGGGTCGGCCAGCTGGCCGCCGTTGCGAGTCAGCGCGGTGCGCACCTCGGCAGCGGCGCGGTTGCGGTTGTCGGTGAGGCACTCGATGAGCACGGCGACACCGTTGGGCGCATAGCCCTCGTACATGATCGTCTGCCAGTCGGCCGCGCCCGCCTCGGCGCCCGACGCGCGCTTGACGGCACGGTCGATGTTGTCGTTGGGCACCGACGTCTTCTTCGCCTTCTGGATGGCGTCGTAGAGCGTCGGGTTGCCGGCGGGGTCAGCGCCGCCCTGACGGGCCGCGACCTCGATGTTCTTGATGAGCTTGGCGAAGAGCTTGCCGCGCTTGGCGTCCTTGGCCGCCTTCTGGTGCTTCGTGGTGGCCCATTTGGAGTGGCCGCTCATGCAGTGTCCTCGCGTTCCGGTGACTGGCGTGCGCCCGACTGCTGGAGTCGGTGCTCTCTGACGATCGAGACGAACTCGGCGTGGATCCGGAGGTCGGCGGCCACCTCCGGGTGGAAGGAGGTGGCCATCAGGTTGCCCTGCCGGACGGCGACGATCCTACCGGCGGCCGCGCCCTCGCTCACGCGGGCGAGGACTTCGACGGCGGGTCCTGCCTCCTCCACCCAGGGGGCTCGGATGAAGACGGCATGGACGGTGCCGGTGTCGGACGGGTCGCTCCAGGCGTAGTCGAGGTCCTGCTCGAACGAGTCGACCTGACGGCCGAACGCGTTGCGGCGCACGGTGATGTCGAGGCCACCGAGGGTCTGCTGGTCGGGCCGGGCGTCAGTGATGCGGTCGGCGAGCATGATCATGCCGGCGCACGAGCCGTAGGTGGGCATGCCGTCGGCGATCCGGCGAAGGAGCGGCTCGCGCAGCTCGAACGCACGGACGAGCTTGTCCATCACGGTCGACTCGCCGCCGGGGATCACGAGACCGTCGATCCCCTCGACCTCGGCCGGACGCCGGACCAGCACGGCCTCGGCTCCGAGCGCGGTGAGGGCCGCCACGTGCTCACGGACGTCGCCCTGAACGGCGAGGACGCCGATGCGCGGCGCCGTGGCCGTGCCGGTCGTCGCGCTGGAGGTCGCGCTGGGGGTCGCGCTGGGGGTCGCGCTGGTGATGCTCACCGGGTCAGCGTAGAGCGCGTGTGCCGGTGGCCGTGCCACGGGTCGGCGTGCGGGAAGCGTCTCGGATCCGAGACCTCTCCGGGGCCTGCCCTGACATCGGCTCGTCACCACCGGATACGTTGCGGCCATGACGACGGTGACCGCTCCTCCGGACCTGACCGCCCGCGCGACGGCGGCCGACGCGAACTCGCCCCTGCGCGGCACGCGCGACCTCTTCACGCTGCCTGACGACGTGATCTACCTCGACGGCAACTCCCTCGGAGCGCTGCCGAGCGCCGTGCCTGCCGTCGTCGACGACGTCATGCGCCGGCAGTGGGGCGAGCGACTCATCCGGTCGTGGAACGAGGCCGACTGGTGGGGCGCCCAGACCCGGGTCGGCGACCGCGTCGGTCGTCTCGTCGGGGCGGCGCCGGGGCAGGTCGTCGTGACGGACTCGACCTCGGTCAACCTCTTCAAGGCCGTCATCGGGGCCGGCCGGCTGCGACCCGGCCGCCGCGTGGTGCTGACCGACCCGGACTCGTTCCCGACCGACCTCTACATGACCGAGTCGGCCGCCGCGCTGGCCGGGCTCGAGGTGCGGCGGCTGCACCCTCGTGACGCCGTGGACGCCATCACCGAGGTCGGTGACGCCCTCGCCCTCGCCTCCTACTCGAGCGTCGACTACCGGACCGGCGAGCTCTGGGACCTGCGCGCGATCACGGACGCAGCGCACGCCGTCGGCGCGCTCGCGTGCTGGGACCTGTGCCACTCCGCCGGGGTCATCGAGGTGGACCTCGATGCCGGGGGCGCCGACCTCGCTGTCGGCTGCGGCTACAAGTACCTCAACGGCGGTCCGGGCGCGCCCGCCTTCCTCTACGTGGCGACCCGGCACCAGGACGACTTCGACCAGCCGCTCACCGGATGGCAGGGACACGCCCACCCGTTCGAGATGCGGCCCGACTACGAGCCGGCACCCGGCATCACCCGAGCCCGCGTCGGCACCCCGCCCCTGCTCTCGGTGCTCGCCCTCGAGGCTGCGCTGACGGCATACGACGGGCTCTCCCCCGCTGACGTCCGGGCCGCCTCGCTCTCGGTGACCGGGACCTTCATCGAGGCGCTCGACGGGCTCGGCGTGGAGCTGCCGCTGGCGACCCCGCGCGAGCCGGAGCGGCGCGGGTCGCAGGTGTCGCTGCGTCACCCGCAGGCCTTCGCCGTCGTCCAGGCGCTCATCGCGCGCGGCGTCATCGGCGACTTCCGCGAGCCCGACATCATCCGGCTCGGTTTCGCGCCGCTCTACGTCACGCACGTCGACGCGGTGCGCGCGGCCGTCCACGTCGCGCAGGTGCTCGAGGGGCGCGAGTTCGAGCGTCCCGAGTTCGCCGAGCGGGGCGCCGTCACCT
>NZ_JBFULD010000240.1:0-6596 GCF_056400505.1 Terrabacter sp. P5_B1 | reverse complement strand
GCCCCGGCCGCCACCACAAGTCCGCCCGGGCGGAGAAGCCGCGTCCGGGGCACGCGTCACGAACCGATAACCTTGCGGTTGGCTTGGACCACAACCGGAAGGCAGACCGATGCCGGCAATCGTGCTCGTCGGAGCGCAGTGGGGTGACGAGGGCAAGGGCAAGGCGACCGACCTGCTCGGCAGCAGCGTCGACTACGTCGTCAAGTTCAACGGCGGCAACAACGCCGGTCACACCGTCGTCATCGAGAAGGACGGCAAGCGCGAGAAGTACGCGCTGCACCTGCTGCCCTCGGGCATCCTCAGCCCCAACTGCGTGCCGGTCATCGGCAACGGCGTCGTCATCGACCTCGGCGTGCTCTTCGAGGAGCTCGAAGGGTTGGAGGCACGCGGCGTCGACACGGGCAAGCTGCTCGTCTCGGCCAACGCCCACGTCATCCCGAGCTACAACCGCACCATCGACAAGGTGACCGAGCGCTTCCTCGGCAAGCGCCGCATCGGCACGACGGGTCGCGGCATCGGCCCGACCTACGCCGACAAGATGAACCGCGTCGGCATCCGCATCCAGGACCTCTACGACGAGGGCATCCTGCGCCAGAAGGTCGAGGCGGCCCTCGCGCTGAAGAACCAGCTGCTCGCCAAGGTCTACAACACCCGCGGCGCCGCCGTCGACGAGGTCGTCGAGGAGCTGCTGTCGTATGCCGCCCGCCTCGCTCCCATGGTCGCCGACACGAGCCTCGTGCTGAGCCAGGCGCTCGACCGGGGCGACACGGTGCTCTTCGAGGCCGGGCAGGCGACCCTGCTCGACGTCGACCACGGCACCTACCCCTACGTCACCTCGAGCAACGCCGTCTCCGCGGGCGCGTGCACCGGGTCCGGCGTCCCGCCGACGCGCATCGACTCGGTCATCGCCATCCTCAAGGCCTACACGACCCGTGTCGGCGAGGGCCCGTTCCCTACCGAGCTGCACGACGACAAGGGCGAGTTCCTGCGCAAGACAGGCGCGGAGTACGGCACGACGACCGGTCGTCCGCGCCGCTGCGGCTGGATGGACACCGTCGTCGGCCGGTATGCGACGCGGATCAACGGCGTCACCGACTTCGTCATCACCAAGCTCGACGTCCTCACCGGCCTCGACAAGGTCCCGGTCTGCGTCGCCTACGACGTGGGGGGCGTGCGCCACGACGAGATGCCGGTGAACCAGACCGACTTCCACCACGCCACCCCGATCTACGAGGAGCTCGACGGCTGGTGGGAGGACATCACCCACTGCCGCTCCTTCGACGAGCTGCCCGCCAACGCGCAGGCCTACGTGCTCCGGGTCGAGGAGCTCATCGGCGCGCGGGTCTCGGCCATCGGGGTCGGGCCGGGCCGGGACGAGATCATCGAGCGGTTCCCGCTCAAGCCGGCCGTCGCGGACTGACGCGTCCGCCCTCCACCCGAGCACACGGCATACGAAAGCCTCTGTAACTGAAGGAAACCCATGACTGAAGAGGTCACCCCGCTCGACTGGGTCACGCGTCTGGCCGACGACGTGATCGCCGAGGCGCAGGAGCGCAACTCCGGCCAGACGATCGTCTGCGCGTCGGGCATCAGCCCGTCCGGCCCGATCCACCTCGGCAACTTCCGCGAGCTCATCACGCCGCACCTCGTCGCCGACGAGATCAAGCGCCGCGGCATCGACTGCGAGCACATCCTCAGCTGGGACGACTTCGACCGCTTCCGCCGGGTGCCGAAGAACCTTGCGGGAGTGGATGACTCGTGGGAGCAGTACATCGGGATGCCGCTCACGTCCGTGCCACCGCCCGCCGGGTCGCCGCACGCGAGCTGGGCCGACCACTTCAAGGCGCCCCTGCTCGAGGCGATGGAGGCGACCGGAATCGAGGTGCGCCAGATCAGCCAGACCGAGCAGTACCGCGCCGGCGTCTACCGCGACCAGGTGCTGCTCGCGATGCGTGAGCGCTTCGCCATCGACAAGGTGCTCGACCAGTACCGCACGCTCGAGGCCGTGGAGGCCGCGCGCCAGAAGTCGTCCGGCAAGGGCAAGGGCGGCAAGCAAGGCGGCGGCAAGGCGGCGAAGCTGACCGAGGCGCAGGCGGCGGCGGCCACCGAGGCCGAGCGCGGTTCCGGTGCGGCGTCCGAGGACGACGGCAGTGAGGGCAAGGCCGGCTACTACCCCTTCAAGCCGTTCTGCTCCTCGTGCGGCACGGACTTCACGACCGTCACGGGCTACGACGACGACAGCCACGAGCTGACCTACGCCTGCACGAAGTGCGGCCACAGCGAGACTGCCAACCTGGACACGTTCACCAACGGCAAGCTCGTGTGGAAGGTCGACTGGCCCATGCGCTGGGGCCACGAGCACGTGATGTTCGAGCCGTCGGGCGTCGACCACCAGAGCCCGGGCAGCAGCTTCGTCGTCGGCAAGGACCTCGCGCCGATCTTCGGCTGGGAGCGGCCCGTCGGCCCGATGTATGCGTTCGTCGGCATCGCCGGCATGGCCAAGATGAGCTCGAGCAAGGGCGGCGTGCCGATCCCGACCGACGCCCTCGAGGTCATGGAGGCGCCGGTGCTGCGCTGGCTCTACGCCCGTCGCCGGCCCAACCAGAGCTTCGACGTCGCGTTCGGTCCGGAGCTGCAGCGGCTCTATGACGAGTGGGATGCCTTGGGCCGCAAGGTCGCCGATGGCTCGGCACAGGCGGGCGACCTCGCCGCGCACCTGCGCGCCACGTCGACGGCTGCCGGTCCGCTGCCGACGACACCGCGACCGATGCCGTTCCGGACCATCGCGTCGGTCATCGACGTCACCCAGGGTGACGAGGAGCAGGCCGTCCGCATCCTCAGCGAGCTCGAGCCCGACAACCCCGTCGGCTCGACCGACGACCTGCGTCCGCGCCTCGACTGCGCCGAGCGCTGGATGCTCGGCTACGTCCCCGCCGAGGATCGCACCATCGTGCGCACCGAGCCCGACGCCGAGCTGCTGGGCAGCCTCGACGACCACCAGCGGGAGGGCCTGCGACTGCTCGTCGACGGCCTGGAGCGGCACTGGTCGCTCGACGGGCTGACGCACCTCGTCTACGGCGTGCCGAAGGTCCAGCGCGGCATCGATCCCGAGGCCAAGGTCAAGGACCCGGAGCTCTCGGCCGCGCAGCGCGCCTTCTTCGTCCTCGTCTACCGCCTGGTCGTCGGCAAGGACACCGGCCCGCGGCTGCCGACGCTGCTGCTCGCCGTCGGCGCCGACCGCGTCCGCACCCTCCTCGGCCGCTGAGCACCGTGGAGAACTGAGCACTCGACGCAGACCCGGTCGAGTGCCCGCTTCCCGACGCCGGACCGCAATCGAGTGCCCACTTCCACGCGTGTGGAAGTGGGCACTCGACTTCAGGAGGGGCGTCAGTTGACGCTGACGGCCGACCAGGCGGCGGCGGTCGCGTTGTACTGCGTGCTGCCGGCGCCGTAGAGGTCCTTGGCAGCCGAGAGCATCCCGGCGCGAGCGCCCGCGTAGTTCGTCGACGAGGTCCAGTACGTCGTCAGCGCGCGGTACCAGATGGCCGCGGCCGCGTCGTGGCCGATGCCGGTCACGGTGCTGCCGTTGCACGTCGGGCTGTTGTAGCTCACGCCGTTGATCGTCTTGGTGCCACTGCCCTCGGAGAGCAGGTAGAAGGCGTGGTTGCCGACACCGGAGGAGTAGTGCACGTCGAGGGTGCCGACACTCTTGCTCCAGCAGTTCGCCGATGCGCCGTCCTTGCTCGGCTGGTCCATGTAGCGAAGCGGCTTGGCCGAGCCGAGGGCGAAGCGCTCGCCGATGAGGTAGTCGCCCGGGTCGCCGGTCGTGTTGGCGGTGAACTCCACCATGGTGCCCATGACGTCGGAGGTCGACTCGTTGAGGCCACCGGACTCGCGGCGGTAGGCGAGGCCGGCCGTGGCCGACGTGACGCCGTGGGTCATCTCGTGTCCGGCCACGTCCAGCGAGACGAGCGGACCGTAGCTGACGCCGTCGCCGTCGCCGTAGCGCATGCAGAAGCACGTGTCGCTCCACGAGGCGTTGACCCAGTTGGTGCCGACGTGCACGAGGCTGCGAGCACCCTTGCCGTCGTTCTTGATGCCGTTGCGGCCGAAGGTGTTCTTGTAGAAGTCCCACGTCGCGCCGACGCCGAAGTCCGCATCGACGGCGGCCGTCTGGCGGTTGCTGTTCGAGCCGGTGCCCCACGCATTGTCCGCGTCCGTGAAGATCGTCCCGGTCGTCGAGGAGGTCGAGCCGTTGTTGGCGTCCTCGGTGCGGGCGCTGCCGCGCGTGCCGTCGATGAGCTGCCACTGCCCGCCGGACGGCGTGGTCTGCAGGGTGACGGTCCCCAGGTAGAGGCTGTTGCCGGTGCCGGCGTCGTTGATCTCGGTGGCCCAGTGGTCGACGACGGCGCCCGAACGGGCATCGACGAAGACCGCCGTGCCGGCGGGCTCGCCGTGCGCGCCGACACCGTCGACCTGGGTCTTCCAGACGAGGCGGGCCGGGCCGCCCATCGCGTAGACGGCGAGCGTCGGCTTCGACGTGCTCACCGTGTAGTCGACGCTGCGCGCCGCCGTCGCCGCCGCGGTGGCAGGGGCCACGGACGGCGTCGTGGAGGCGACGCGGACCGAGGTCGACGCGGCGTCGACGCCCTTCCAGGCCCCCGCCTTGTCGGTGTGGACGACGAGATCGCCACCGACGACGGGGAGGCCCTTGAACGTGCGGTCGAACCGCACATGCGCTGAGCCGTCCTTGTCGGTGGAGACGGTGCGGGTCGTGAGGCTCTGGTCCTGGTCGMGGCCGAAGGCCGACCCGTGGGCCCTCGCGGCCGCGCCTGCTGCGGCGGCCCGGTCGTTGCCGGCTCCCGAGGCCGACTGCGTGGCTGCCTGCGCACCGCTCGTGGCGATCGTCGCAAGCGCGGTGGCGGCGATCGCTGCAGTGGCGACCGTCGTCGTGACGAAGCTCTTCTTCAAGGCATTCTCCTGGCTCCCGTGGTGCCCCCGAGGGCGGTCCGATGACCTGCCGCCACAGTTGTCGGTCGCGCCTTGGCGCGCCAGAGAGCGGGGAGAATGTTTGCCGTCGCTTGAACAAGATTTGAACCGTGCGAGATGTCCTTTCCCAGACATCTCCCAGGAACGCACGTCCCATGCGGCCAGCGGGCTCGGACATGGAACGGGCGAGGGGCGAGATACAGGGGGGTCGTATCTCGTCCCTCGCCCGGTGCGAGCCCATCTGTGGGAGCGGGACCTCGCCGGACGCCAAGGGCCTCAGGGGGGAGAGGACGGCGGGGAGGGGGGTCCCCGTGTCTTGACGTTGGAGCAATCATCCCGCCGGTTCGGGACCGAGTCGATGATTCACGGAATCTTTGAACAAGTCTTTACCTTGTCGCACAGGCCGCCTGACCGGGCAAAACGGTGTGACGCATGCGCAGTCCACCGAGACGGGACCGGATGGAGCGACTCAGGACAGAACGGTCATCCGGTGCGCCGCTCGGGTCAGCGCGACGTAGAGCACACGGACGCCGCCGGGTGACTCACGGGTGATCTCGTCGGGGTCGACCACGACGGTCGCGTCGTACTCGAGGCCCTTCGTCGACATCGGGTCGATGACCTGGACGCGTCCCCCGCCGAGCTCGGCCACAGGAGCGAGCCGGTCAGCGTGGGTCGACGGGGTGATGACCGCGATCGCTCCTTCGACCTGCGCCAGCAACGATTCGACCGCCTCCCGCGTCGACGCCAGRGCGTCGGGTCCGAGGGCGCCCTCGACGGGGTCGATCCCCGTCTCGCGCACCGCCAGCGGGATGTCGGCATCGGGCACCTGACGCCGCACGACCTCGGCTGCGTAGTCGAAGATCTCGCGCGCGTTGCGGTAGTTGGTGTCCATGTGGAACTGCTGGCGCGCCTGCGAGCCGAAGGCCTCCTCGCGCGCAGCGGTGGCCTCGGTGGCGTCGGGCCACGAGGCCTGGGCGGCGTCACCGACGACGGTCCACGAGGCATACCTTCCTCGGCGGCCGATCATCCGCCACTGCATGGGCGAGAGGTCCTGGGCCTCGTCGACGAGGACGTGCGCGTACTCGTCGGGCTTGCCGATGCGGCCGGCGAGGAGCTTCTCGCGCGGGTCGGTCAGGACGAGCGGTGCGCCCGCGTCGCGAGCGGCGCTGACGACCGGCTGCACCTCGGTGACGCCGTACTGGCTGAGGTCCTCGAGCTCCTCGATCTCGTAGAAGCCGCGTTCCTCCTTGGGCGCCTCCTGCACCGGGCCGAGCCGTGCGGCGACGTCGTCGATGAGCGCGACGTCGGCCACCGACCACGTGCCGGTCTCGAGGGCATGGCGGAACGAGGCGGCCAGGGGCTCGATCTCGTCGTCCCGAAGAGTGCCGCGGGAGTGGCGTCGCACCAGCTCGGGGTCCGCGAGCCAGAGCAGCACCTCGCGCGGGTCGACCTGCGGCCACCACACCTGCATGAACGCCTCGACGTCGAGGTGGTCCTCCCACTTGTCGAGGAACTCGGCCCTGGCGTCGCGATCGCCGGTGATGCCGAGCGAGGCCCAGGCGGCCTCGCCGAGCGCGTCCTGCGCCGCGGCCGTCGCCGTGTTGCGC
>NZ_JBFULD010000239.1:0-6669 GCF_056400505.1 Terrabacter sp. P5_B1 | reverse complement strand
GGCCACGAGTGGGCCGCGTCCGCCCGACCGGCCGGCACGAGGGGCGTGCGGCCCGCGAGCAGCGCGTCCATGACCACGTCGTTGAGGTAGCTCGTGCGCGCCGTCGTGCCGGGACCGAAGTAGTCGCTCGAGCGCACCTCCGTGACGCGCAGTCGTCCCGCCTCGTGCCGGGCCAGGGCCTCGGTCCACATGTCGGCGCGCAGCTCCCCCTTGTGACCGGCCGGACGCATCGGGTCGTCCTCGCGCATCGGGGCCTCGACACGTCCGTAGCCGTAGAGGTTGCCGATGATGACGAGCCCGGCACCGCTCGCCTCCGCCGCGGCGAGGGTGGCGGCGGCGACGGGTGGCCAGTCGGTGTCCCAGGTCAGGTAGCTCGGCGGGTTGACGGCGTTGACGATGCTCGCGGCGCCACGCGCCAGCTCCGTGACGGCGCGCGTGTCCCCGGCGTCGACGGCGACGACCTCGACGGAGTCGCGGTGCGTGTCCTGCCACGGCCGCTCCGTGACCCGGCCGGATCGCGAGGCGAGGGTCACGGTGTGCCCGAGCGTGACGAGCTCCGTGGTGGTCGACCGTCCGACGCCTCCGGCGCCGAGGACGAGGTGGTGGGTCATGGCGGGTTCCTCTCGAGTCAATGGTGAGCACCGCTCACATTCAGAGGATGACACGCGCTCGACCGACATTCAAGAGCAGTGCTCACATTTCTTCGGAACTGTGGCAGGCTCGGGGGCATGGAGCCTCAGCCCAGCGCCGACCCACCCGACCCGCGCCTCCTGCCGCGCGCCGAGGAGCAGCAGCCCGCGGTCGCCGGACCTCGGCTGGGCAAGCGGGCGCGCAACCGGCTCGCCGTCGAGGCGGACATCCTGCGCGTGGCACGCGAGCACCTCGCCACGGACGGCGCCGCTGCCCTCAGCCTCCGGGCGGTCGCGCGCGACCTGGGCATGGTGTCCTCCGGCATCTACCGCTACGTCGACAGCCGTGACGAGCTGTTGACCCGCCTCATCGTCGACTCGTACTGGTCCCTCGCTGCCGCCGTGCGTGCGGCGCACGACACCGTCGCGCGGGAGGACCTCGAGGCGCGGTGGGACACCCTCGGGCGGGCCCTGCGCTCGTGGGCCATCGACCGGCCGCACGACTTCGCCCTCATCTACGGCTCGCCGGTCCCGGACTACGAAGCACCGGCGGAACGCACCCAGGAGGCCGGCACCGCCGTGCTCGCCCTCCTCGTGACCCTGCTCGACGACGTGCGGCGTGGGGGCCGCCTCGCGGCCGGTGACCGCCTCGGACTCGTCGACGAGCGCACCTGTGCCGCGGTCGGCGCCATGCTGGAGACCCCGATGTTCGCCTCGACACGGCTCGACGCCACCTGCTTGGTCCAGGGGATCGCGGCCTGGACCCTGCTCCTGGGCGCCGTGACGAGCGAGGTCTTCGCTCAACTGGGGCCCGTTCCGGATGGCGAGGCGCTCTTCGACAGCCTCCTGGCGGTCTCGAGACGATGTGTGATCGCTCCCGTCACTGCCTAGCCGACGACACGCGTCCACATCCATCCACAGGTTTGTCCACACCTGTGTGCACAGCGTGACCTCCCCGGAACATGGGCCGGATCGACCATTAGCGCCCGTTATGCCGGGATGTTGTCCACCGCCTGTGGACAACTCTGTGGAATCACAGGCGGTCGCCGTGCACAGGTGACTAGTCAGCAAGCACGGCATTCCGGACATATGCCGTCGCGTCTTCCACACCCCGCTGTGGACACGTGTGGACGACAGGGACGACCCTGCGGACAACTGGCAGCGAACCTGTGTGATCGATGTGCACAGCCGAAAAGCGTCCACAGGCAGCTGCCCTCGCAGCGATGCCGCCCCCACACACCGTGCACACCCCCATCGGCGCTCTGACCAGCCACGAGGCGGGTTGTCCACAGCATCCACAGCACCTATGACTACGACGAGATCCCAGTCAAGGAGGGAAGCCCCGACAACGAGGGTCTGTCTCACGTCCACTTACGACCGGCCACCGCCGGTAGGGCCGGAGTGGTTGCCCGATTCGGTCGCTGCACGCATTCGGGGAGTGTCTGTGGTGCCAGTCACCCGCAGGCACTAGTGTCTGAGCCCCAATGTCCTTCCCCGTCGAAGTGAGTGCACCGTGAAGTTTCGGGTTGAGCGAGACGTCCTGGCCGAGGCCGTGACCTGGGTGGCCCGCGGGCTCCCGGCCCGCCCGCCGGTACCTGTGCTCGCGGGCGTGCTCGTCGACGCCAACGAGGACGGCACGCTGACGCTGTCGGCCTTCGACTACGAGGTGTCCGCCCGCATCACCGTCCCGGCCGACGTCGCCGAGGCCGGCCAGGTCCTCGTTCTGGGCCGACTCCTCGCGGACATCTCGCGCAACCTGCCGAACAAGCCGATCGACGTGAGCACCGACGGGACCAAGGTCAACGTCGCCTGCGGGTCGTCGCGCTTCGCTCTGCGCGAGATGCCCGTCGCGGACTACCCGACGCTTCCCGCCTCACCCGAGACGAGTGGCACGATCGCCGGCGACGTCTTCACGCAGGCGGTCGCCCAGGTCTCGGTGGCCGCCGACAAGGGCGACACCCTGCCGATCCTGACCGGGGTCCGCATGGAGATCGACGGCGACAAGGTGACGCTCCTCGCCACTGACCGCTACCGGCTCGCGATGCGTGAGCTGACGTGGAGCCCCTCTGCACCCGACGCCAGCCACGTCGCGCTCATCCCGGCCCGTCAGCTCTCCGACACGGCCCGAGCCCTCGGCGCGTCCGGCTCGGTGGAGCTCGCCCTCGGTCAGGGCGGCGACGGCCTCATCGGCTTCGAGGCGGGTCAGCGTCGCGCAACGACCCGCCTGCTCGACGGCGAGTACCCCAAGGTCACCTCGATCTTCCCCACCTCCGTCGACACCGAGGCCGTCATCGAGACGGCGGCCCTCGAGGAGGCCGTCAAGCGCGTCGCCCTCGTCGCGGAGCGCAACACGCCCGTGCTGCTGAAGTTCACCGACGGGCAGGTGGCGATCGAGGCCGGGACGGGTGAGGACGCCCAGGCCTCCGAGGCGGTCGAGGCGACCCTCAACGGTCCCGAGATCCAGATCGCGTTCAACCCGCAGTTCCTCCTCGACGGCCTGCACGCGGTCGGCACCGCCTGGAGCCGGCTGTCGTTCACGCAGCCGAGCCGTCCCGCGGTCCTCACCGGTCAGGCCGAGGCCGACTCCGAGCCCGACACCGGCTACCGCTACGTCCTGATGCCCGTTCGGTTCGCCAGCTGAGCCGGCGCCTCCGCACCACCGCCGTACCACCCCAGCACTACCCCAGCACCACCCCAGCACGCACACTCCGACCCGTCCGGCAGGCCAGACCGGCCGGCGCAAGCTTGATCGAGGGCGCTGCTGGGTAGGGCGTAGCCTCGTAGCGCCTCACCAGATCCCCACGCTCCCTGTAGAAAGGCTCGCGACATGCAGCTCGGTCTCATCGGTCTCGGCAAGATGGGCGGCAACATGCGCGAGCGGTTGCGCCGCGCGGGCCACGAGGTGGTCGGCTTCGACCGCAACCCCGACGTCGCCGACGTGCGCACGCTGCCGGCCCTGGTCAAGGCCCTCGACGCCCCCCGCGTCGTGTGGGTCATGGTGCCCGCCGGTGACCCGACGCGCGAGACCGTCGCCAAGCTGGCCGACCTGCTCGAGCCCGGTGACCTCGTCATCGACGGCGGCAACTCCCGCTTCACCGACGACTTCGAGAACGCCAAGCTCCTCGGCGAGAAGAAGATCGGCTACGTCGACTGCGGTGTGAGCGGCGGCATCTGGGGCCTCGAGAACGGCTACGGCCTGATGTGCGGCGGCGACAAGAAGTGGGTCAACAAGGCGATGCCGATCTTCGACGCGCTGCGGCCCGAGGGCCCGCGCGAGGAGGGCTTCGTCCACGCCGGCAAGGTCGGCGCGGGGCACTACACGAAGATGGTCCACAACGGCATCGAGTACGGCCTCATGGCCGCCTACGCCGAGGGCTACGAGCTGCTCGAGAAGAAGGACATCGTCACCGACGTCCCCGGGGCCTTTAAGGCGTGGAGCCGCGGCACCGTGGTGCGGTCCTGGCTGCTCGACCTCATGGTCGACGCGCTCGAGGACAACCCCCACCTCGACGACGTCTCCGACTACACGAACGACTCCGGGGAGGGCCGCTGGACGGTCGAGGAGGCCATTGCGCTGTCGGTGCCGATGCCGGTCATCTCGGCCTCGCTCTTCGCCCGGTTCGCCTCGCGCCAGTCGAGCTCGCCGACGATGCAGGCGGTCGCGGCGCTGCGCGGCCAGTTCGGTGGGCACGAGGTCATGTCGATCGCCGAGGGCGAGAAGCTGCGTCAGGGCGACGTGCCGACGACGGCCAAGCGCTCGGCGAAGAAGGAGTCGCCGACGAAGCAGGCCGCGAAGCGCGGGTCGGCGAAGCAGGCGAGCAAGCGCGCGGCGGGCTCGGCGTCGAAGGCCAACGTCGGCGCGGCTAAGCAGGCGGCAGCCTCTGGTCGGGCCKCGGCGACGCAGGCGACCGACATGGCCGACACGGCACGCGGTCAGAAGCGCGCCGCGAAGAAGACCGCCAAGAAGGCCTGAGCAGAGCGCCGCACCCTCCTTGCACGTCCGTCACCTGACCCTCAAGGACTTCCGCAGCTATCCGAGCGCCGAGCTCGCGCTGACCCCGGGCGTCACGACGCTCGTCGGCCTCAACGGCCAGGGCAAGACGAACCTCGTCGAGGCGGTCGGCTACCTCGCGACGCTCGGGTCGCACCGGGTCGCGACGGACCAGCCGCTGGTGCGGTTCGGCGCCGCGCAGGCGGTCGTGCGTGGAGCCATCATGCGCGACGACCGCGAGACGATGGTCGAGCTGGAGATCACGCCGGGTCGGGCCAACCGGGCGAGGCTGGGCCGCTCTCCGGTGTCGCGGCCGCGGGACGTGCTCGGCACCGTGCGCACCGTGCTCTTCGCCCCCGAGGACCTCGCCCTCGTCAAGGGCGACCCGTCGGAGCGTCGCCGGTTCCTCGACGAGCTGCTCGTCCAGCGCCAGCCGCGGTGGTCGGGGGTGCGCTCGGACTACGACAAGATCCTCAAGCAGCGCAACGCGCTGCTCAAGTCGGCCGCCCCGGTCCTGCGCCGGGGCGGCCGCCGGCCGCCTCGGCCACCGCGCGAGAGTGACCTCCCGCTCGACGAGGCGCGCGAGTCGGCGCTGCACACCCTCGACGTGTGGAACGACCACCTCGCGACGGTCGGCGCGCAGCTGCTCTATGCCCGCCTGCGCCTGCTGCGGGACCTGGCCCCCGACCTGTCCGAGTGCTACGACGCCGTGAGCGCAGCCGCATCCAACGCGCGGGCCACCTACCGCAGCTCGCTCCGCGAGGACCTCGCCGCGCGCCTGGCGGCCGGTGAGGTGCCCGAGATCGAGGAGCTGCGCACCGGCATGCTCGAGAGCCTCGAACAGGTGCGGTCCAACGAGATCGAGCGCGGCATCTCCCTCGTCGGTCCGCACCGCGACGACCTCGTCCTGTCCCTCGGTGAGCTCCCGGCGAAGGGCTATGCCAGCCACGGCGAGTCGTGGAGCTTCGCGCTGGGACTCAAGCTCGCGGCATACCGCCTCCTGCGCCGTGACCTCGGCGACGACCCGGTGCTCGTCCTCGACGACGTCTTCGCCGAGCTCGACTCCGGGCGACGTGAACGGTTGGCGGTCCTCGTCGCCGACTGCGAGCAGGTCCTCATCACGGCGGCGGTCGGCGCGGACGTGCCCGACGTGCTCCGCCGGAGCGGGACGACGTATGCCGTGGAGCTCGGCCAGGTGCACCCCGCCGCCCCACCCCCCACTGCTCCCGCGAGCGAGACATCGGCTGGGGACCCCGTGTTCAATGAGGCGGTGGCAGAGGTCAAGGTGCCCGAGGGCGACGGCGATGAGTGACGAGACGCCGGACGTCGAGCCTGCGCAGACCCCCGAACCCACCGACGAGGACACCCGGATCGCCGACGCTGCCGCGTCGGCCCTCGCCCGGGCCCGGGCCGGCGCGGCCGAGAAGGGCCTGCGCCCGGGCATGCGGCCGAAGAAGCGCCGACGCCCCATCGGTCAGGCACCGGTCCTGTCGGGGTCGTCGCGCGACGGCCGCGACCCGGCGCTGCTGGGCGACCAGCTCGACCGCCTGCTGCTCGACCGCGGGTGGAAGGTCGACGTGGCCGTGGGCTCGGTGATGGGGCGGTGGACCGAGATCGTCGGCCCCGACATCGCCGGGCACGTCGAACCGCTGACCTTCGTCGACGGGGTGCTCACGGTGCGCGCCGACTCGACGGCCTGGGCGACCCAGATGCGACTGCTCGCGTCGTCGATGCTCGCCCGGATCGACGAGGAGATCGGCGCGGGCGCGGTGAGCGAGCTCAAGGTCGTCGGGCCGAGCGCGCCGTCGTGGAACCGGGGCGCTCGGCGCTCCCCCGACTCGCGCGGCCCCCGGGACACCTACGGCTGAGCTCGTCAGGCGGGTGTCAGTGATCGGACGCACACTGTCGTCATGACCTCGACGCAGCGTTGCACGATCGTCCCGCCGTACATCCTCGAGGCGCTGGCTGCCAGCGGCGAGCCGGCCGTCGCGGCGCATGCCCGCGAGGCCCTGCGCCAGGACGAGCTCCTCCGCGCGTCCCGGCGCACAC
>NZ_JBFULD010000238.1:0-6720 GCF_056400505.1 Terrabacter sp. P5_B1 | reverse complement strand
AGGTGAACGCCGCGACACCGAGCACCCCGGCGACCTGACCGATGACGCCCCAGTAGTCGTAGAGCAGGTCCCACCAGAGGTAGAGCTTGATCTTCGTCTCGATGTTCCAGGCGCGCATCGTGTCGTTGTACGCGTTGGGGGTGTCCGTCGCGATCGTGACGATCGTGGGCCAGAGCCAGGTCAGGGCGCCGGCGTAGGCCGCGAGCGCCGCCAGGCCGAGCCGCAGGCGCACCGGGTGCTCGCCCTCGTCACCCTGACGCCAGCGCACGACTCCGTGCGCGATGATCACCGGCACCATGGCGATGACGACGTTGCGGCTCAGGGAGAGCACGAGCAGCGCGACGGCCACCCACCAGTACCTCCGCTTGCGCATCAGCCACAGCACCGTGACGACGCCGAGCAGCGCAGTCGACTCGGTGTAGGACGCGGAGAAGGCCGGTGACGCGATGAAGAAGCAGGTCGCGACGACGGCGACGATGGCCTCCCAGCGCCCGACCGCCTGGTCGACGAGCTTGAAGAGCATGTGCATCGCGGCGAAGCCGATGGCCGTCGACAGCACCGGGGCGACCACGGTGAAGGACAGCCCGGTGACCTTCATGATGAGCCCGGCCGTCATGGGGAACACCGGGAAGAAGGCCCACGGGTTCATGTCGATGCCGCCCCAGCCGGCACGAGGCAGCACCGGGGGGTAGCCGTGCTCCGCGATGACGCGGTACCACTGACCGTCCCAACCGGTCATGACGGCGTTGTAGCCGGGGTCCGCCGGTGTGGGGTAGAAGATCCGGATGTTCGCCGTCCCGATGGGCAGCGGGATCTGGTAGCGCGAGAGGTAGGTGGCCGCCACCCATACGAAGAGGCGCGAGACGGCGAAGACGACGAACGGGAACCAGATCGGGAAGCGGCGCCAGAACGGCTGCTTCGCCTCGACCTCCCGGTCGGGGTGCTCGAGACGGCGAGCGAGACGCGGCTCAGACCGGCGGGACGGCGCGTCGGCGCTCGCTGAAGTGACGGTCACGCCGGGAAGCATAGGCCAGGCGGCGCACGAGGTCCGAGCGCAGTTCATCCGCCTCGATGATGGAGTCGAGCACCAGGTCGGCCGCGAGACGCTCGATGTCGACGTCCTCCTCGTACTCGCGCCGGCGGTCCGCGACGAAGCGCGCCTGCTCGTCCGGGTCCGCGATCTCCRCGATCTTGTTGGCGTAGACGGCGTTGACGGCGGCCTCCGGGCCCATGACGGCGATCCGGGCCGTCGGCAGGGCGATCGTCGCGTCGGGCCCGAAGCCGGGGCCGCCCATGGCGTAGAGCCCGGCGCCGTAGGCCTTGCGCACGATGACGCAGAACTGCGGCACCGTCGCGGAAGAGACGGCGCTGACCATCTTGGCCCCGTGGCGGATGATGCCGCCGCGCTCGACCTCCGAGCCGATCATGAAGCCGGGCACGTCGGCCAGGTAGACGAGCGGGACGTTGAAGGCGTCGCACAACCAGATGAAGCGTGCGGCCTTGTCGGCGCTGTCGGTGAAGAGCACGCCACCCTTGACCATCGAGTTGTTCGCGACGATGCCGACGGTCTGCCCCTCGAGGCGGCCGAAGCCGATGACGAGCTCGGCCGCCCACAGCGGCTTGAGCTCGAAGAAGGAGTCGTCGTCGACGAGCCCGTCGATGACGTCGTGGACGTCGAAGGGCACCGACTCGCGCTCGGGCACGGTCTCGCGGGTGAGCGGGGTCGCGGGCTTCTCGGCGGCATACGTCGGCGGGTGGTCGCACCAGTTGCCGGGGACGTAGGAGAAGTAGAGCTTGGCCAGCTCGATGGCCTCGGCGTCGTCGTGCGCGAGCAGGTCGCCGACCCCGGAGACGGTGCAGTGCATCCGGGCGCCGCCCATCTCCTCGAGGGAGACCTTCTCCCCCACGACCATCTCGGCCATCCGGGGGCTGCCGAGGTACATCGAGGCGTTGCCCTCGACCATGATGATGAGGTCGCAGAAGCTGGGGATGTAGGCCCCGCCCGCGGCACTCGGACCGAAGAGGCAGCACATCTGCGGCACCTTGCCCGAGAGCGCCACCTGGTTGTGGAAGATGCGCCCGGCGCCGCGGCGGCCGGGGAACATCTCGACCTGGTCGGTGATGCGGGCTCCCGCGGAGTCGACGAACCAGAAGACGGGCAGCTCCTCGCGCAGCGCCATCTCGGTGGCCCGCACGATCTTCTCGACGGTGCGCGAGCCCCAGGAGCCGGCCTTGACGGTCGGATCGTTGGCGATGACGATCGCGGGCCGCCCGTCGACCGTGCCGCGGCCGGTGACGACGCCGTCGGCCGGCAGCCCGGGCTGCAGGGCGTTGGCGTAGCGGCCGTCCTCGACGAACGAGCCCTCGTCGAAGAGCAGGGCGATGCGGTCGCGGACGTAGATCTTGCCCTGGGCGTCGAGCTTGGCCTGCGCCTTCTCAGGCGCGCTGGCGGACGCCGCGTGGGCGGCCGCGAGACGGGCCCGGACATCGGCGACGCGCGGGTCGCCGTGGAGGTTCGAGGTGGGTGCGGCTCCGTTCATGCCGGCAGACCCAGGCCGCGGGCGATGAGCATCCGCTGCACCTCGGAGGTGCCCTCGCCGATCTCGAGGATCTTGGCGTCGCGGTAGAACCGTGCGACGGGGAACTCCTCCATGAAGCCGTTGCCGCCGAACACCTGCGTGGCGATGCGGGTGGCGGTGACGGCGGCCTCCGTCGAGTAGAGCTTGGCGATGGCGGCGGCCTGCTTGACCTCCTTGACCGAGCGCTTGCCGGCGTGGAGCTCGTCCTTGAGCCAGGCGGCCTTGTAGGTCAGCAGGCGCGCGCCCTCGACCATGACGGCGAGGTCGGCCAGCTGGAAGGAGACGCCCTGGTTGACGCCGATCGGACGACCGAAGGCCGTGCGGGTCTTCGCGTAGTCGGTGGCGAGCTCGAGGCACGCCTGCGCGCAGCCCACCGCGAGCGCCGAGATGGCGATGCGGCCGTCGTCGAGGGTCTTGAGGAACTGCTTGAAGCCCTGCCCCTCCGCGCCGAGGAGGTGGTCGGCCGGGACGCGGCAGTCCTCGAAGGTGAGGCCGTGGGTGTCGGAGACGTGCCAGCCGAGCTTGTGGTAGGCCGGTTCGACGACGAAGCCGGGGGTGCCGGCCGGGACCATGATCGCCGAGACCTGCGGCGAGCCGTCCTCGTTCGTGCCGGTGCGCGCGGTGACGGTGACGACCGACGTGATGTCGGTGCCGGAGTTGGTGATGAACGCCTTGGCCCCGTTGACGACCCACTCGTCGCCGTCGCGCACGGCGCGCGTGCGGGTGGCTCCGGCGTCGGAGCCGGCCTCGGGCTCGGTGAGGCCGAAGCCGGCGAGCGCGCGGCCCGAGACGAGGTCGGGCAGGAAGCGCTGCTTCTGCTCCTCGGTGCCGTAGGTGAGGATCGGGTTGATGCCGAGGCCCACCCCGGCGGAGAGCGTGATGCCGATAGACTGGTCGACGCGGCCGAGCTCCTCGATGGCGACGCAGAGGCTCGTGAAGTCGCCGGCGTCCCCCGCGCCGCCGAACTCCTCCGGCACGACGAGGCCGAACAGGCCGAGGTCCCCCATCTTGGGCACGAGGTCGGTCGGGAAGAAGGCGGCGGCGTCCCACTTGGCGATGTTGGGCGCGACCTCCTTCTCGGCGAAGTCGCGGACGACCATCCGGAAGTCCTCGTGGTCCTGGCTGAGCTCGAACATCGCTGTTCTCCTGAAGGTGTCGCGGTCATCACGCGCTCGTGACGCGTGCTTGACGTTGACGTAAACGTAAAGCACCATCGACCTCATGACAAGTGCGCCGACCTGGAGTATCGCCGAGGTGGCGGAGGAGTTCGACGTCACGCACCGGACCGTCCGCCACTACGAGGACCTCGGCCTGATCTCCCCCGAGCGCCGTGGGACGCAGCGGATCTACCACCGTCGGGACCGGACGCGTCTCGGCCTCATCCTGAGGGGCAAGCGACTCGGCTTCCCGCTCGAGGAGATCCGGACGATCATCGACCTGTTCGACGCACCTCGGGGCCGTCGCGCCCAGCTCGAGTACGTCCTCGGCCAGATCGACGAGCGCCGGGCCGACCTCGACCAGCGGCTGCGGGACATCCAGGACGCCATCGCCGAGCTGGGTGAGTTCGAGCGACGGTGCCGTGAGGATCTCGACAAGCTCGCGTGACACGATGGGCGCATGAGCGCTGAAGACACGAAGATCTCCGCCTACGCCCACCCCGAGCGCCTCGTCACCACCGAGTGGCTCGCGGAGCAGGTCGCGGCCGGCCGAATCGGCGGCCCAGACGGGATCGTGCTGCTCGAGTCGGACGAGGACGTGCTGCTCTACGAGACCGGCCACATCCCGGGCGCCCTCAAGATCGACTGGCACGCCGACCTCAACGACCCGGTGTCGCGCGACTACGTCGACGGCGCCCGGTTCGCCGAGGTCATGGGTTCGCGCGGTATCCGGCGCGACACGACCGTGGTCATCTACGGCGACAAGAGCAACTGGTGGGCAGCGTATGCCCTGTGGGTCTTCAGCCTCTTCGGGCACGAGAACGTCCGGCTCCTCGACGGTGGCCGTGCCAAGTGGATCGCCGAGGGCCGCGAGCTGACCCGTGACGTGCCCGCCGCGACGTCGGTGGACTATCCCGTGGCCGACCGGGACGACGCCCCGATCCGGGCCTTCAAGGACGACGTGCTCGCCCACCTCGGCAAGCCCCTCGTCGACGTCCGCTCCCCCGGCGAGTACTCCGGCGAGCTGCTCCACATGCCCGACTACCCCCAGGAGGGCGCGATGCGCGGCGGCCACATCCCCGGCGCGAAGTCGGTGCCGTGGGCGCGGGCCGCCAACGACGACGGGTCGTTCAAGTCGCGTGAGGACCTCGAGGCGATCTACCTCACCGAGCAGGGGCTCACGCCCGCGGACGACGTGGTCGCGTACTGCCGCATCGGCGAGCGCTCGTCGCACACGTGGTTCGTCCTGACGCACCTGCTCGGTTTCGAGGCCGTGCGCAACTACGACGGCTCGTGGACCGAGTGGGGCAACGCCGTGCGCGTCCCGATCGAGAGGTGACCCCATGACTGACACCGCCCTGCCCGCGCCACTGGCCGAGATCGCCGAGGACTTCCGCTCGGCGACCAACGACCTCAAGCTGCAGCTGCTGCTCGAGTTCAGTGACGAGCTGCCACCCCTGCCCGAGCGGTATGCCGGCCACCTCGACCAGCTCGAACGCGTCGACGAGTGCCAGTCGCCGCTCTTCCTCACCGTCGAGGTGGGCGACGGTGCGTCGCCCGACGACCGGGTGGTCAGCCTCTTCTTCGACGCGCCCGCCGAGGCCCCGACGACGCGCGGCTTCGCCGGCATCCTCCGCGAGGGACTCGACGGCCTCTCCGCAGCCGAGGTGCTCGCCGTCCCCGACGACGCCCCCATGCGATTCGGCCTCGCGGAAGCGGTGTCCCCCCTGCGCATGCGCGGCATGGTCGCGATGCTCGCCCGCATCAAACGCCAGGTCCGCGCCAAGACCGCGGGCTGACCCGCTCACCCACCACTCCCCACGTCACTGCTGCACCCCACGCAGCACTGACGTAGCGACCCAGACCCAACCCCCCGCAACCCCTTACGTCACTGCTGCACCCGACGCAGCACTGACGTAGCGACCCAGACCCAACCCCCGCAGCCCCCTACGTCACTGCTGCACCCGACGCAGCAGTGACGTGGCGCCCGAGATGGCCCATACCACGTGGCCGCCTGTGGATAAGTCGGGGACGGCCCGGGTCCGCTGTCGGCTCCGGAGTGCAGCCTGACTCCATGAGCGAGAGAGCAGTTCCCGAGCGCAACAGCGAGGCCGGTCGGTACGTCGTGCGGGTGCGCCGCCTGGCGGACCTCAGTCAGCGGGACCTGGCCACGCGGGTCGGCGTATCGCCCAGCACGGTCAGTCGCCTCGAGTCCGGGCTCATCGCGCCGACCGTGGATCTCTACGAGCGGGTGCTTGCCCTGGCCGGGCTGCGCCTGGCCGTGCTCGACGGCGCGGGTCGCGAGGTGGCGCCGGTCCCGGTCGACACGGTGCGCGACAACCAGGGGCGCCGGTTCCCCGCGCACCTCGACGTGGCGCCCCCCGACGAGGTGCCGTACGAGCGGTGGGCGTTCCCGCGCTACGACCGACCCGACGCGCAGGGCTGGTTCCAGCACCGGAGTGCGCGCGACCAGGGGGCCGAGGACGCGCCGCACCGGGATCGGCCGGCCGACCACCCGACGGGGCACGAGCTGGCCCTGCGCCGACGGCTCATGCGCGGCCGACAGCCGCGCGTCGATGCGCCGCCGCTGCCGGATCTCGAGTGCGACTGCCCCGACGCGTGCTTCCAGGAGCTGTGCGTGACCGAGTGCCCGTGTCAGTGCGAGCCCCGCACCGCCGACCTCTGGCGACGACTCCTCGCCGCCCGGTCGTCAGCCCCCGATGCGAGTGCGGACCTCGTAGAGCTCGGGGAAGAATGTGAGGTCGAGCGCCCGTCGTAGGAAGTCGACCCCGGTCGAGCCACCGGTGCCCGTCTTCTGCCCGATCGTGCGTTGGACGACCTGGAGGTGACGGAACCGCCACTGCTGGAAGTTGTCCTCGAGATCGACCAGCTCCTCGCACGTCTCGTAGACACCCCAGTGCTCGTTCGGCTGGGCATAGACACCGGCGAAGACGTCGACGAGTCCCTCGTCGAGGCGGTAGGGC
>NZ_JBFULD010000237.1:0-6739 GCF_056400505.1 Terrabacter sp. P5_B1 | reverse complement strand
CCGACCTGCGCGGACGGTCCTCGCTCGAGGGTCTCTACGCGTGCGGCGAGACGTCGTGCACCGGCGTGCACGGCGCCAACCGCCTCGCGAGCAACTCCCTCCTCGAGGGGCTCGTCTTCGCGCGCCGCATCGCCGACGACCTCACGACCCGTCTCGGTGCGGGTGAGCTGCCCGAGACGACGCCCGTCGCACCCGTCGGAGCCCCGGAGCTGATCCGCGGCAAGCGCCGACTCGACGTGCAGCGCGCCATGACCGCGGGGTCCGGGACGGTGCGCTCGGCCGGCTCGCTCGCCGCGACGCAGGAGACCCTCGCGGTGCTCGCAGCTCGCGCGGTCGCCGACGACGCCGACAAGCAGGGCGGCCCCAAGAGCTGGGAGGCGACCAACCTGCTCCACCTCGGCCGGGCACTGACGTATGCCGCAGCCCTCCGCGACGAGACCCGTGGCGGCCACGTGCGCGAGGACTTCCCGTCGCGCGACGACGAGAACTTCCTGCACCACGTGCACCTGCAGCGTTCCGACGCCGGGGTGCTCGAGGCCCGCGTGGTGCCTGTACCGCGCTCGAACCTCGACGGCCTCGACCTCGACCACGCGGCCGCGGACCCGACTGCGGCAGAGGACTACTCACGGATGAGAGGACACCGGTGACCACCGACGGCCTGAGCGGCTTCCCGCACGAGTGGGCGACGGCGCTCGTCGACGTGGCGCTGCGTGAGGACCTCGGTCCCGACGGCGTCGACGTGACGACGCTGGCCACGATCCCGGCTGACCAGATGCGCACCGCCGAGATCGTCGCCCGCGCCCCGGGCGTCGTCGCGGGCGTCCCGGTCATCGCTCTCGTGCTCGCCGCGGTCGCCGAGAGGGTCGGGGGAGACGTGCCGTCGGTCGAGGTCGTCAACGACGACGGTGCCCGGCTCGAGCGGGGTGACGTCATCGCACGGCTCGCCGGCCCGACCCAGGTCATCCTCGTCGCCGAGCGCACCATCCTCAACATCCTGAGCCGGCTGTCCGGCGTGGCCACGCACACGCGGCGCTGGGCAGACGCGCTCGACGGCACCTCGACCATGGTCCTCGACACCCGCAAGACGACGCCCGGGCTGCGCTGGCTCGAGAAGTACGCCGTGCGTTGCGGTGGTGGCACCAACAAGCGCATGGGCCTCTACGACGTCGCCATGATCAAGGACAACCACAAGCTCGCGGCCGGCTCGGTGGCGGCGGCCTACGCCCTCGTGCGCGAGCGCTTCCCGCACGTCGACGTGCAGGTGGAGGTGACCACGCCGGCCGAGGCGCAGGAGGCCTACGACGCGGGGGCGCGCTTCATCATGTGCGACAACATGTCCGTCGACGTGCTCCGCGAGACGGTCGAGCTGCTCCGCGCCGCAGGTGAACCCGTCGAGATCGAGGCCACGGGCGGTCTCACCCTCGAGGTCGTGCGGGAGTATGCCGGCACGGGCGTCGACTTCGTCTCAGTCGGGGGCCTGACGCACAGCTCACCCATCGTCGACATCGCCCTCGACCTCACCGACTGAACCGTCGAAAGGCCACGTCTGGCCGCCTCCCACCCGTCGAGAGGCCACGTCTGGCCCCCTCCCACCCGTCGAGAGGCCACGTGTGGTCGCCTCCCACCCGTCGAGAGGCCACGTGTGGTCGCCACGCGACGGTCGAGAGGCCACCGGCAGCCGCCCCGACCGTAGGTGGACGCGCTGGCGTCGGGCGTACCCTGCGACGAGGGAGGGTGAGGGGTGTCGTCGACGAGCTGTTCCGCGCGAGAGCCGAGTTCGAGCGCGGGGGAGTGGGCGGCCGCCCTCGAGCGGTGGTCCTCGCTCGACACTGACGGCCTGACCGCCGCCGACCTCGAGTCCGCCGGGTCGGCAGCGCAGCTGCTGGGCCGCCCCGACGATGCGGTCGACGGCCGTACGTGGCCTCTCGACGTGGGGGAGGCGGCCACACGTGGCCTCTCGACGTGGGGGAGGCGGCCACACGTGACCTCTCGACGTGGGGGAGGCGGCCACACGTGGCCTCTCGACGGTTGAAGGAGGTGGGGGAGAGGTGGGGTCAGAAGTGGCGGTGCCAGAGGTTGACGGCGTAGTCCACGCCCGTGGCGTCGGGGTGCTCGGCGAGGATGAGGTCGGCGTGCTCGGGCGCGAACTCGATGCCGACGACGGCCTCGAAGTCCTCGCGCGAGTCGAAGTCCCACCGGATGTCGAGCCGCTCGCGCTCCCAGCCCTGCCGCTGCCAGAAGCGCTCGACGGCTCGCGGGTCGTAGGTCGGCAGCGCCCGCCGGAACCACCGGCCGAACGTCGAGCGCGTCGCATCGTTGTCGAGCACGAAGGCCGCGCCGCCGGGACGGATCACCCGCTCGAGCTCGGCCAGGCCCGGCTCGCAGCCCGGCCCGAAGAAGTACGCCCAACGCGCGTGGGCCACGTCGAACGAGCCGTCGGGCACTCCCAGCGCGGCCGCACCCTCCTCGCGGACCGAGACGGACGGCATACCCGAAACCCGTTGTGCCGCAAGCGAAGCCAGTGGGGGGTGCGGCTCCGCGCCGATCACCGACCGGGCCGTCCCCGCGAACATCGGCAGGTGGTAGCCGGTGCCGCACCCGATGTCGACGACGTCGAGCCCCGACCAGTCGAGCACCGAGCGCATGGCATCCTCGATGACGTGCGCGCGGTCGACGCCGCGGTTCTCGATCTCGTAGACGTCGGGCGTCTCCCAGATGTTGGGGGAGGGGATGATCTCGCTCATCGCGACCTCACTTCGCCCGCTGCGCCTCGAGGGTGGCCGGGTGCACGAGCAGGGGCAACAGCTTGCGCACGCCGCGGGCTCGGACGGCCTTGACCTGGGCGAGGTGCGCCTCGGCGCGGATCGCCAGCTCGGCGTAGGCCAGCGGGCCCATCAGCTCGGTGAGCTCGGGGGCGTTGGAGCGGTATACCGGCTCGCGACCGACGTGCGCCTCGGAGTTGCCCGAGCAGTACCAGTCGAGGTCGTGGCCACCCGGCCCCCAGCCGCGGCGGTCGTACTCGGTGATCGTCACCTCGAGGTAGCTCGTGTCGTCGGGGAGCTCGACGGTGCGGAAGGTGCGCCGGATCGGCAGCTGCCAGCACACGTCGGGCTTGAGCGTGTGCGGTTCGACTCCGGTCAGGACGGCGTGCTGGTGCAGCGCGCAGCCGGCTCCGGCGGGGAACCCTGGGCGGTTGAGGAAGATGCACGCCCCGTCGACGACCTTCGTCTTGCGCGTGCCGTCCTCCTTCTCGGTCCAGTCGTCCTTGTCGCCCGTGGCGCGGCCGACGGGGTGGTACTGCCACTCGTCCTCGCCGAGCTCCTCGACGGCCTTCTCGACCCGCTTCCAGTCGTCCTTCTCGGTGAAGTGCGCCCCGAGGGTGCAGCAGCCGTCATCGGGTCGGCCGGCGTAGATGCCCTGGCACCCGCTGCCGAAGATGCACGTCCAGCTGCTGGTGAGCCATGTCAGGTCGCACCGGTAGCGCTGGTTCGGGTCGGCGGGGTCGGTGAACTCGACCCAGACGCGGGGGAGGTCCAGAGGTGCTTCAGCCACCGGCTCACCCTATGCCGCCGACATTCGGACCGCGCCAGCCCAGGTTCAGTGCGTGGATGGTGCTCCGCGCGCCGAACCCCCTTGCGTATGCCGTGTGCGCCCGCATGCGCCCGTGCGCGCCCGGATGCGCCCGGGCGCACGCGGGCGCCGCGACGAGGACCCGCACGGATGGGGCTAGCGTGAGCCCATGACCTCGAGCGGACCGGAGGGCGTGACCGCGAAGGGCCGCGGTCGGCGCCCCGGCGGTGCCGACACCCGTGCCGCGATCGTCGACGCGGCGCGGAAGTCCTTCGCAGCCAAGGGGTATGACAAGGCGAGCATGCGCGGGATCGCCCGGGAGGCCGGGGTGGACCCGGCCCTCGTGCACCACTACTTCGAGGGCAAGGCGGCGCTCTTCACCGAGACGCTCGACGTGCCGGTCAACCCGAGCGAGCTCATCGAGCGCATCACCGCAGGCGACGTCGACCGGCTCGGCTGGCGGATCGTCGAGACGTTCCTGACGGTGTGGGAGCCGCCGGAGCGACGTGACGCGCTCGTGGCCCTCGTCCGGTCGAGCATGACGAGCGAAGAGGCGGCCCGGATGCTGCGCGAGTTCCTCGGCCGCGAGGTGTTCGGGCGGATCGCGGCCAGCACGGGGGTCTCGGACCCGCAGCTGCGCGGTGCGCTGGCGGCCACGCAGATGATCGGGCTCATCGTCGCGCGCTACGTCATCCGGCTGCCGGCGGTGGCGGACGCGACCCGCGAGGAGCTCGTCGACCGGATCGGTCCGGTGCTCCAGCTCCATCTCGTGGACAGGCCGCACAGAGAGGCGTAGATTTCATCGCATGATGAATAACACGGGTCCCGCGGTCGCCGTGAGCGGCCTGGTGGTCGTGCGCGGGAAGCGCCGGGTCATCCCGGGGCTCGACCTCGAGATCCCCGCCGGTCAGGTCATCGGGCTGCTCGGACCCTCCGGCTCGGGCAAGTCCACGCTCATGCGCTGCATCGTCGGCGTGCAGCTCATCGAGTCCGGCACCGTCACGGTGCTCGGGCATCCCGCTGGCTCGCCTGCGCTGCGGGACCGCGTCGGCTACGTCACGCAGAGCCCCAGCGTCTACGCCGACCTCAGCGTGCGCGACAACGTCGTCTACTTCGGCCGCGCCATCGGCCTGCGGGGCGCCGAGCTGCGCGAGGCCGTCGACCGAACGCTGACCGAGGTCGATCTCGTCTCGTACGCCGAGCAGCTCGTCCAGGACCTCTCGGGCGGCCAGGAGTCGCGGGTCTCGCTCGCCGCCGCCCTCGTCGGACGGCCGAGCCTGCTCGTCCTCGACGAGCCCACCGTCGGCCTCGACCCGGTGCTGCGACGAGACCTCTGGGACCTCTTCCGACACCTCGCCGACCGCGGGCACTCGCTCGTCGTGTCGAGCCACGTCATGGACGAGGCCACCCGCTGCGACCGGCTCGTGCTGCTGCGCGAGGGACGCGTCCTCGCCGACGTCACCCCCGCCGAGCTGCTCGAGCGCACCGACGCCGCCGACGCCGATGCCGCCTTCCTCGCCCTCATCGACGCCGAGACCGCCAGGACCGGGGAGAGGCGGGCGTCATGAACGCTGGTCTCACCGTCGCCACCTCGGGCCGCGTGCTGCGCCAGGTGCGCACCGACCGCCGCACCATCGCCCTCATCATCGTCGTGCCCTGCGTGCTCCTCGGCCTGCTCGCCTGGATCTACGACGGCACCCACGTCTTCGACGCCATCGGGCCGGCCCTGCTCGGCGTCTTCCCGATGATCGTCATGTTCATCGTGACCTCCGTCGCGACCCTGCGCGAGCGCCAGACCGGCACGCTCGAGCGCCTGCTCACGACGCCCATGGGCAAGGGCGACTTCATGATGGGGTATGCCGCTGCCTTCGGGTCGCTCTCAGCCGTGCAGGCCCTGATCGCAACGGGATTCGCCGTCTGGGTGTGCAACCTGAACGTCGCCGGCCCGCTCTGGCTGCTCGTCGTCGTCGCYGTCTTCGACGCGGTCCTCGGCACGTCGCTCGGTCTGCTCGCAAGCGGCTTCGCGCGCACCGAGTTCCAGGCGGTGCAGTTCATGCCGGCCTTCCTCCTGCCGCAGTTCCTGCTGTGCGGGCTGCTCGTCCCCCGGGACCAGCTGCCGACCGTGCTCGAGTGGGTCAGCAACGTCCTGCCACTGTCCTACGCCGTCGATGCGATGAAGGAGATCGCCGCCAACGCCGACCCCGTCACCGCGGTCCTGGGCGACCTCGGCATCGTCGCGGCCTTCATCGTCGGAGCCCTGGCCCTCGCCTCGCTCACCCTGAGCCGGCGCTCCGCCTGACGGCATACGCCCTGGTGCGAGCCCGGGTGCGTGCCCAGGCGAGCCCGATGACGCGGCACTAGGGTTGGGACATGCGCCTGGGCGTCATCGACATCGGGTCCAACACGGTCCACCTGCTCGTCGTCGACGCCCACCCCGGCGCGCAGCCGCTGCCGGCCTTCTCGCACAACACCGAGCTGCGGCTGTCGGAGAGCCTCCGGGCCGACGGCCGCGTCAGCGACGAGACGGCCGACCGGCTCGTCGCGTTCATCCGCGAGTGCCTCGACGTCGCGGAGGACCAGGGCGTCGGCGACCTCTTCGCCTTTGCGACGTCGGCACTGCGCGAGTCGCCCGACGGCGACGCCGTCATCGCGCGCGTGCGGGACGAGACGGGTGTCGAGCTCGAGGCCCTGAGCGGCTCGGACGAGGCCCGGATGACCTTCCTCGCCGTGCGCCGCTGGTTCGGGTGGTCGAGCGGCCGGCTCCTCGTCGTCGACATCGGCGGCGGATCCCTCGAGCTGGCCGCCGGCCTCGACGAGGAGCCCGACGTCGCCTTCAGCCTGCCTCTGGGCGCCGGGCGGCTGACCCGCGAGAACCTGCACGACGACCCGCCCACCGAGGCGGCGTCCCATGAGCTGCGGACGCACGTGCGCACCACCCTGGCCCGGCACGTTCGCCCCCTGCTGACATCCGGCTCGCCGGACCGCGCCGTCGGGACGTCCAAGACGATGCGATCGCTCGCCCGGATCGCCGGGGCCGCGCCACGAGCCGAGGGCCCGTTCGTGCCGCGCACCCTCTCGCGGGACGACCTCCGCGAGATCGTCGCGCGCGTCGGACGGCTCGACGCGGCCGCGCGCTCGCAGCTGCCCGGCGTCTCGGAGGGGCGAGCCC
>NZ_JBFULD010000236.1:0-6751 GCF_056400505.1 Terrabacter sp. P5_B1 | reverse complement strand
CGCTCGGCACACCGCCGTGGGGGGCGTCGAACGAGCTCGAGTTGGGCGCCGCGGACCCGGCAGCCGACTTCGCCGTCGCGTGGTTCCGGCACCGCGGCCGCGCGGGCCTCGAGCGCGCGTATGCCGCCCTCCGCTCGCGGGTGCGTCCCGGGAGCCCCGCGCTGCTCTACGTCGGCAACTCCTGGACGCCGCGGCACGTCGTGCTCGTCATGCCGCCGACGGGCGAGCAGGAGCTGGACGTCTACGAGCCGTCCGTGGGTCGGGTCGTCGACCTGCCGCGGCGCGCCTTCGTCGAGCGCAGGCTCGCGATCGCCGGCTGGGACGTCCCCTGGGCCGCCGTCTGGGCCCCGCCGAAAGAGCAATCCGTCCCCGGGTGATGCCGACCGCGCGGTCGCGCACGCTGGGGACTGATTGCTCTTTCGATGGTGGGGAGGGTCAGCCCGTGTGGGCGGGGGCTGCTCCGTCGGTCGCGAGCTCCTGGTGCCGCACGTGCAGCGCGACCAGCGTGACGATGCCGCCGACCGCGATCATGATCGCGGCCACGAGGTAGGCCCGGCTGGCGCCGTAGGTGAACGCCTCGTCGGCGATCATCTTCTGCGCCGCCGCGAGCTGCTCCTTCGTCGGCGCCGGCCCGCCCTGGGGCAGCTTCGCCGTGAGCTCGGCGACCTTGTCGCCCATGTTGTTGACGAAGATCGTGCTCAGCGTCGCGAGGCCCAGGGTGCCACCGACCTGCTGCATCGTGTTGAGCACGGCCGAGGCGACCGAGGAGTCCTCGTGGGCCACCCCGTGCACCGCCGTCAGGGTCAGCGGCACGAAGATCAGTCCCAGCCCGAACGCGAGGACGACGATCCACGGCAGCAGGTCCGAGGCATACGTGCTCTGCGGCGTCAGGTGGGTGAAGCCCCACATGCCGAGCGTCGCGAAGCCGGCGCCGGCGCCGGCGATCCAGCGCGGGTCGACCTTGGCGATGAGGAAGCTCGCGACCTGCGCCGCGACGACGATCCCGACCGAGAACGGCAGGAACGCCAGGCCGGTCTTGAGCGGCGAGTAGCCGAGGATGCTCTGGATGTAGATGCCGAGGAAGTAGAACATCGCAAACATGCCGGCGCCGACGATGAGCATGACGAAGTAGGACGTGCCGCGGGTGCGGTCACCCGGGATGCGCATCGGCAGGAGCGGGTGCGCGACCCGGGTCTCGATGACGACGAACGCGACGAGCAGCGCGACACCGACGGCGAGGTAGGTGATCGTCGTGGCATCGCCCCACGAGGTGCTTGCGGCGTGCGTCAGGCCGTAGACGAGCGACGACAGGCCGACGATCGAGGTGATCGCGCCGGGGACGTCGAGCGAGCCCTGTCCGTCCTCGGACTCGGTGAGGATGCGTTGCGCGAAGAAGGCGACGACGATGCCGATCGGCAGGTTGATGAAGAAGTTCCAGCGCCAGTCGATCTCGGTCAGCGCACCACCCAGGATGAGGCCGATGGCGGCGCCGGCACCGGACATGGCCGCGAAGACGCCCATCGCGCGGTTGCGCTCCCTGCCGGCCGGGAAGGTCGTCGTGATGAGCGCGAGGGCGTTGGGCGCGGCGAGCGCGCCGCCGAGGCCCTGCACGGCGCGGGCGGCGAGCATCATCGCCTCGTTCTGCGCGACGCCCGCGACGAGCGAGGCGATGGTGAACAGGACGATGCCCCAGACGAACAGGCGACGCCGGCCGTAGAGGTCACCGAGTCGGCCACCGAGGAGGAGCACCCCACCGAAGGCGAGCGTGTAGATCGTGATGACCCACTGGAGGTTGGCCTGGCTGAAGCCGAGGTCGGTCTCGATGTGGGGGAGCGCGATGTTCACGATGGTGCCGTCGAGCACGATCATGAGCTGGGCGGCGCAGATGACGAAGAGCGCCAGGCCGAGGCGCTTCGGCGGGGTGTCGTGGGAGGTGAACTCGCCCGTGGGCTCGTTCACCTGCTCCACCGTGGTCGAAGACATGGGTGTTCCTCTCGAGGACGTGCAGGTGTGGTGGTGAGGTCGCCCCGCCGCGGTGCGGCTCAGCGGGTGCTGGGCGCGGGTGCAACGGTGGCGGCGCAGGCCGGGAGGACGACGCTGTCCACGAACTCGGCGATGCGGTCCGGCCCGGGTCGACGTCCGGAGAGCAGTGCCTCGTGGATCGACAGGGACGGCAGGATCATCAGCAGCGTGTCGAGGTCGGCGTCGGCGCCGACCTCACCCCGCTGTCGGGCGTGCTCGAAGATGGTGCGGGTGGCCTCGAGCTTCGGGGCCAGGAACCGCTCGTGGATGCCGTTCGCCAGCTCCGGCTCACGGTGGATGACGGGGAGCAGGGCCCCCCACGTGCCGATGACGACCTCGTCGTCGAGGCCTCCGTCGGCGCACGCCTGGGCGAGCAGGTCGCCGCGGAGGCTCCCGGTGTCGGGGTCCTGCTCGGCCGGGCAGTCGATGAACAGGCCCACGGCGTCGATGACGAGGTCGCGCTTGTGCGGCCAGCGACGGTAGAGCGTCGCCTTGGACGCCCGGGCGGCCGTGGCGACGGCGTCGAAGGTGAGGCGGTCGTAGCCGGACTCGCGCAGGACGTCGATCGCGGCCTCGAGGATCTCGACCTCGCGGTCACCGGCGACGCGCGGACGGCTGCCATGTGCCGCAGGTGCCAGGGCTGGTACGGCGTGTGCGTCCGTCGTGCTCGCGCTGGTCTTGCTCATGCTCACCCCGGTCCCACCCCGATGAAACGAAACTGTTTCGTTTCATCACACGATAGGTCGCGACCGGGTCAATGGCAAACGTCCTGTCCGAGATCGTGCCCCCGGCCGACCGTGGGGACGCCCGGCCCGGCTCACTCCCGCTCGACGGGTGGGTTCGTGCGCACGAACCACAGGCCTGCCGCCACCCCTCCGAGCCCGATGACGTATGCCGCGGGGACGAGTCCCAGCGGACGCCCGGCCAGGAGTCCGGCGAGCACGGCCACGGGCACGGCCGCAGCGAAAGCCAGGCCGGTGTGGCGCACCCAGCGACGTGCCGTTCGCGCGGTGAACGACCCGGCCGGCGGCAACGAGGCGGACAGGGCCGTGGCGGCGTGGCCCACGACGCACCCCGCGGCCGCCGGGATCGACCACCAGGAGAAGCTGCCTGCCGGGGTGAGGACGAACCAGCCGTAGAGCAGCAGTGCCCAGTAGACGAGGGGAGCCGCAGAGCCCGCCCAGGCCATGGTGAGCAACGGGAGCAGGACGAGTGCCCACCACACGACGTCGAAGCCGCCGACCGCCAGGGACAGGCTCGCGAGGTAGACACCGACGCCGCCCATGGCTGCGGCAGCCGCACCGACCTGGCTCAGCGACCACTCCGGCCCGGCGCCGAAGTGCACGGCGCGGCGGACGCGGACGCGGCGCCGGTCAGGATCGGACACGGTCACCGCCTCGCCATCCGCGGGGCCGACGCGCGCCGGGCGATGTCGCGCAGCACCTGGTCAAGGGACCCGGGTCCGCGCCACGGCACGACGGGGACGCCGCGCAGCCGGAGGGCGTGGACCTCGGCGTCGCGGGAGAGGAGGCGGATCCGCCAGGCCAGCGCCTGGTAGACGTTCGTCGGGTCGGCGACGAGGTGCTCGGGGAAGGTGTCGACGACGACGACCGTCATCCCGCGCGCGGCGAGGGTGTGCGCGATCGTCACCATCGTCGGGTCGATGAGCGGCGACAGGACCAGACACAGGGCATTCGGGTCGACGCCCCGGACGGCGCGGTCGCCGGTGTCACGGCGCTCCGTCGCGGGCGAGATGGCAGCGAGGGTGTCGAGGACGCGACGCAGGTGGTTCGTGCCGGACCCGACACCGAGCGTGGGGACCTCGGCCGCACCGACGGTGCGGAGCGTCAGGCGGTCGTTGCTCCGCAGGAAGTGCTCGCTGATCGCGGCGGCGGCACGCACGGTGACGTCGAGGCTCGTCGGGCGTCCGTCGATGCCCTCCCGGGGACCGAGGTCGCTGAAGCAGTCGACGAGCAGGAAGACGTGGGCGTCCTCGTCGGTGAAGGTCGATGCCACGTGCAGGGTGCCGGTGCGCATCGACACCGGCCAGTGGATGCGACGCAGCCGGTCGCCGGGATGGAACCGCCGGATCGTGTTGAACTCGGAGCCGGACCCGGGCCGGTTGGAGCGGTTGAGGCCGACGATGCCACGCGGGTGCGGGGTCGGCGCGTTGGTGTCGAAGGCCGCCGGCACGGGCAGGGTGGCGGCGTCGAGGTCCGGCAGGTCGACCGGTCCGGCACGGAAGGCGCCCCACGTGCTGGCGATCGCGATGCTGACGGTGCCCACCCGGCGGCGGCCCCAGCGGGTCGACCGCACGCCGAGGGTCGCTGCGCCTCCTTCGAGCTCGGCGATCCCGCTCGCGGGCTTGCGCTCCACCCACGGCGCCTGGGCCAAGGTGACGACACCGTGGAGATCCGGCAGGGGCGGGTCGACGGTCACCTGCAGGCCGGTGACCGCGCCTTCCCGAAGCGTCGTGTCGCCGAGGCGGGCCGTGCCCGTGATCTCGTTCCGCGGTCGCACGAGGTGCCCCCAGAGGGCGGCGACGACGAGCGGCGTGACGATGACGAGGAGGTCCGCACGCCGGCCGACGACCGAGACGATGGCGCCCGCGGCCGCGAGGACGATGGCGCGCTGGTGGGCAGCCGTCGGCCCCCACCCGCCGAGTCGACGGGTCGCGGTCCGACGGGGGTGCCATGGCTGCATGGTCGGTCAGGCGCCCACGGTCGGTCCGGCGGCGAGGTGCTCGCGCGCCGACGGGGTCGCGACGGTGCGCAGCAGGCTCTCGACGATGCTGTGCCCGGACGCGTTGCTCATCCAGAGCTCGGGCTTGACGGTGATGCGGTGCGCCAGGACGGGCACCGCGACGGCCTTGACGTCCTCGGGGGTCACGTAGTCGCGGCCGTCGACGACGGCATACGCCCGGGCGCAGAGCAGCAGACCGAGCGAGCCGCGCGGGGAGGCACCCATGAGGACGTCGCCGTGGGCACGGCTCGCCGCAGTCAGCGCGACGCAGTAGCGACCGACGGACTCGTCGACGACCGTCGCCTCGACGGCCGCCTGCATCGCCAGCAGCTGCTCGGCGTCGACGACGGGGGACAGCTCCTGCTCCTCGCGCTGACGGGCCATGCGGTTCGACAGGATCTCCCACTCCTCGTCGGGCGTCGGGTAGCCGAACGAGATCCGCATGAGGAAGCGGTCGAGCTGCGCCTCGGGCAGCGGGTAGGTCCCTTCGTACTCAACAGGATTCGCGGTCGCGAGGACGTGGAAGGGGCGCGGCAGCTGGAACGTCCGGCCCTCGACGGTCACCTGCTTCTCCTGCATCGCCTCGAGCAGCGCCGCCTGTGTCTTCGGAGGGGTGCGGTTGATCTCGTCGGCCAGGAGCAGGCCGGCGAAGAGCGGACCGGCCCGGAACTCGAACTCGCCCGCGCGCTGGTCGTAGACGAACGATCCGGTGATGTCGCCGGGCAGCAGGTCGGGGGTGAACTGGGCGCGCTTGAAGTCGAGTCCGAGCGTCTGGGCGAAGCTGCGCGCGGCAAGCGTCTTGCCGAGCCCGGGGAAGTCCTCCATGAGGACGTGTCCGCCGGCGAGGATGCCCGACAGCACGAGCCGCAGCGACTCGCGCTTGCCGACGACCGCGCGGTCGACCTCGTCGAGGACGGCGCTGCTCAGCTCACTGACGCGGGCCAGGTTCATCTCGGTCAWGCGTTACCACTGCTCGATTCGTCGGAGGATCGGGTCCAGGCGCTGGGGGCGGTAGAGGTCGGGCGGCGGGAGTCCGACGAGGAGGTCCCACAGCTCGGGCGGCGTGGCCCCCTGGGCCCAGCGGGGCTCCTCCTCCGCGACGATGCCGTGCTTGGCGTAGAGCCGTTCGCGGATGAGCACCTGCAGCTGCAGGTGCACCTCGTGCACGACGCTCTCGCGCCCCTCCCGGCGGGTGTCGGCCACCTCGAGGCGGGCCGCGAGGTTCGTGACGCGGAAGTCGTTGCCCCTCGAGTGGCTCGCGAAGTCACCGTCGACGAGGGGCCACACCGTGAGGTGCTGCGGCGCGGTGTGGTCGACGAGGTGCCAGAGCAGCAGCGCCGTGGCGACGATGATCGCGAGGAGCACGGGTACGTCCGGGGCGAGGCCGAGCGCGGCCGTCAGCGCCGAGAGGACGACCCACGTGAGGAGCAGGCCGACGAGCCGCCGCCACCAGGGGCGCAGCGCCGTCAGGAGGGTGTGTCTCCGTGCAGGTATGCCGTCCGGCGAGCTGTTCACGGCCCCTCCCTCCGTGTGGTTCGCGAGGTCGCCGGCTCGACCTGCTTCGGGGCTCGCTCGGCCGCCTGCCGGGTGGCGACCTGCTCGAGGTCGGCGATGAGCACCCGGAGATCGTTGATGGCGCGGTCACGGTGGGTCTCGCCGAGCTCGTGCACGGAGAAGCGGGCCTCCCGGTAGAGCGCCGCGAGATCGCCGAGCCGCTCCGAGTCGACGGGCCACACGCCGATCACCCGCTCGGTGTAGTCGGTCGACGTCTCGGCCGGGAGCCGGGGCAGTCCGGTCGCGGCCGCCGACGTCTCGAGGCCGAGCCACGCCGCCACGATGGCGTTGCGTGGTTCGCCGGACTCGAGGTCCTGCAACCGTGCCCGCGCGGCCTCGAGCAGCTCGCCCGGCACGAGCGGGACGGCGAAGTCAGGTTCCTCGTGGAGCTCGAGGTGCGGCCGTCGTCGCAGGAGCGTCCGGATGAGCTGGA
>NZ_JBFULD010000235.1:0-6757 GCF_056400505.1 Terrabacter sp. P5_B1 | reverse complement strand
GTCGGAGGCAGCAGGCTCGGGGCGGGGGGCGGCGTGTGTCGTCCGGAGAAGGTCGGCACCTCCGGCTCGGGGGCGGGCTGGGGCGACTTCGGCGCAGCGCTGGCCCATGGGACGGAGGAGATGAGGCCTCCCTCGGACAACTCGGCGACCGGGGGCACCTGGGGCGCGGACGGGATGGGTCGCGGGGGCACCTCGGGGGCGGGCGCGGCGTTCGTGACCGGCACGTCGGGCAGGTCGGTGACGACGGGCACCGCGAGTGGCTCGTCCTCGTCGGATCCGCCGTCCTCGTCGTCGGTCTGGGTCAGCTGGGCGAGCGCCCTGCGGTGCTCGTCGGCCGTCGTCGTGTGCCCGAAGAGGTAGTCGTAGCTGGGCACGGGCGGCCGTTGTCCGTCGCCGACTTCGTCCACGTCGTCCGGCACCGGACGCGTGTTCGGCCCTGCCGGTCGGGCGGGGAGGTCCGTCGCCGGTGCCGGGGAGGACGTCGCTGCGTCGGGCTCGAGGAGCGGGCGCGCGGCCCAGGTCGAGTCGACGTCACGTGAGACGACGACGGGCAGGTCGTCAGCCACCGACTCGGACTGGGCGTCGGGGCGGGCGCTCGGCGCCGTGGCTCGCACGGGGGCGGGTGGGGCGACCGAGGTCCACGCGCGCAGGGCCGGTGGCCCGACGGCGGGAACGGAAGGAGCGGCCGGCTCCTGGGAACGGGGGCCCCCGGGCACGGGTGCTCCCGACGCGGCCGGGGGGCCTTCCGAGTCAGGCCGACTCGCCTCCACGGCGTCGTGGCGGGCCCAGCTGCGACCCCACGGCGACCGACCCGAGCTGTCTGAGCCGCTCGAACCGCTCGAACCGCCGGAGGCGTCGGATGCGTCGGATGCGTCGGACGACCGGACAGCAGCCCCGAAGGTCGGGATCACAGCGGGTGGCGACTGGCCGGAGACGGGCTGGGGATCCTGGGCGCCGGTCACGCCACCGGCGGGCTCGGCGGCGGGGTCCTCCGCCGACGCGTGCCCCGATCCCGCGGACACGGCCCCGGCTCCCGCTCCGAGAGCCAACGGCGACGCCGGCTGGGAGCGTTCGGACTCGTCGAGCACGCGCAGCACCACACGGTCGGGGTGGTCCGGGAGCTCGAGGTCGGTCCAGACCTTGCTGCTCGTCGCGCGGACGTCGTGCTCGGTCCCGTCGGCCAGGGTCACGACGGCCGAGACGGGCCCGAAGGCGACTATGCGGGTGCGCGGCTGCCAGTGCACGCCGACGAAGTGGTGGGCCTTGCGCATGCCCCCGGCGGTCAGCACCTCGACGACGTCGTCGAGGTCTCCGCCGTCCGCGGCATCACTCGCTGCGATCGTGCGCTCGTCGTCCTCGTCGAGGCCGATGAGCAGGTGCATGCCAGGGCCGCCGATGTGCGTCCACCCGTCAGGGGCCCGTTCGACGACCACGGACGGGTCACTCACGTCTACGACCTGCTCTCCCCCGATGAGCCGTTCACGTTTTCGCGCGGGGTCGTGTCCTCGTCGACGTCGGAGTCGGCGTCCTGACCCTGCACCGCGACGACGATAGCAGTGACGTTGTCCCGACCTCCGGCTGCGACACCACGCCGCACGAGCTCGGCAGCCGCCTCCTCGGCGTCGGGATGGTCGGCGAGGACGGCCTCCATCTCCTCACGGGTGAGCTCGTTGGACAGCCCGTCGGAACAGATGACGAAGACCTCGCCCGGGTAGGGCGGGAACACCCACGTGTCGACGACGCCCATCGGGTCGCGTCCGAGCGAGCGGGTGACGACGTTGCGCCCGGGGTGCCGCTGGGCCTGCTCCGGCGTGATGAGACCCCGCTCGACGAGCTCCCACACCTCCGAGTGGTCGACGGTGACCTGGGAGAGCTGCCCGTCGAGGCAGCGGTAGACGCGTGAGTCGCCGACGTTGAAGACGGCCCAGTGTCGCGAGCCGCCGACGGAGACGAGGGCCAGGCCGGCGACGGTGGTGCCCATCCCGGTCTGCTCGGGGTGCCGTGCGGCCGAGGCGAGGATGCGCCGGTTGGCCTCCTCGACCTGGGCGACGACGTCACGTACGTGGATGACCGGGCGCGCGGCGAGCTCGACGACGGTCTCGGCGGCGATGCGGCTCGCGACCTCGCCCGCGGCGTGCCCTCCCATGCCGTCGGCGACGACGTAGACGGTCCCGTCCGTGAGTGCCGCGTCCTCGTTGTGCTGGCGAACCCGTCCCACGTCGGTCGCCAGGCCGGCCGCGATCGCCGGAACTCCGCTGGTCATGCTTCGCTCCACGGCGTGACCCGGACCGTCGTCAGGACCTGACGGATGAGCTCGTAGTCGGCTACCGCCTCCGGGCCACCGACGGCACCGGTCAGCTGGACGAGGTGGGCGCCCACCTCGGGAGCCTCGGAGCCCACGAGGTGGAAGAGGTTGGCCTGGAGCACGGTCTCGACGTCGGGGTCCGGCCACGTGGCGTCACACCCGACGAACGCGGCACCGCCCAGGTCCGCGGCATACGGCTCCGAGACGGCGCCGCCCCGGGAGGTCGCCAGGGAGGCGATCTGCTCGAGCGAGTCCTCGACCCTGAACTCGGGCCCGCACGGCTCGATGGTCACGACGACGTTGGGTGCGAACGCGCCCTCGCGCGGCAGTCGGGCGGCCATCGTCGTGCCCGGTGCGTGCGCGGGCTCCCATCCGTCCGGAACCTCGAGGGCCACCGACGGCTGCCCCGGGAAGTCGGCGCTCGGGTAGGCGAGGGTGCTCATGGACTCGTTCCTTTCGGTCGCTCCCGCAGGGGTCGGGGACGGCGCGGTCAGTCAATCATTCACGCGGTGCCGTGTCAGGTAGGTCGTCGCGCCCTTCGAGGACTGTGGCAGCACCGGGAACGAAGTGCTGCCGAGCGTACGACGGCGGCGGCCGACCCCGCGATGGGGAGAGCTGCCCATCGCGACGACCACCCCACACCCACGGAGGTCAGTCCGTGGTCCCTCGCGCTGCCCACCAGGCCTCGAGCTTCTCGCGGGCGGCGTCCTTGCCGATGGGGCCGTCGTCGAGGCGGACCGACAGGAGGAAGTCGTACGCCTCGCCCAGCACCGGGCCGGGCCGGATGCCCAGCGCCTCGGCGATCTCGTTGCCGTTGAGCTCCGGTCGCACACTGGCCAGCTCCTCCTCCTGCGCGAGTCGCTCGATGCGCCGTTCGAGGTCGTCGTAGGCCTGGGAGAGCCGTGCTGCCTTGCGCGCGTTGCGCGTGGTGCAGTCCGAGCGCGTGAGGCGGTGCAGTCGGGTCAGCAGCGGCCCGGCGTCCGTGACGTAGCGCCGCACGGCGGAGTCGGTCCACTGGCCGTCGCCGTAGCCGTGGAAGCGCAGGTGCAGCTCGACGAGCCGGGCGACCTGCTTGGTCGTGTCCTTGTCGAAACGCATCGCCTTGAGCCGCTTGCTCGTGAGCTTGGCGCCGACGAGCTCGTGGTGGTGGAACGAGACGCCGCCACCGTCCTCGAAGCGTCGGGTGGCGGGCTTGCCGATGTCGTGGAGCAGCGCCGCGAGGCGCAGCACGAGGTCGGGACCGGGCACGGAGTCGGGCGCTCCGTCAGCGGGACCCTCGAGGTCGATGGCCTGCTCGAGGACGATGAGGGAGTGGTCGTAGACGTCCTTGTGCCGGTGGTGCTCGTCGAGCTCGAGCCGCAGGGCCGGCAGCTCCGGGAGGAACACGTCGGCCAGACCGGTGTCCACGAGCAGCGTGAGCCCGAGCCGCGGGCGGGACGACATGAGCAGCTTGGTGAACTCGTCGCGCACGCGCTCGGCGGAGATGATCGAGAGCGTGCCGGCGCGTTCCGTCATGGCGGCGCGCACCTCGGGCGCCACGTCGAAGCCGAGCTGCGAGGCGAAGCGGGCCGCCCGCATCATCCGCAGCGGGTCGTCGGCGAAGGACTCCTCGGGCGCGGACGGCGTCATGAGCCGTTGCCGGACGAGGTCGGACAGTCCCCCGTGGACGTCGACGAACTCCAGGCTGGGCAGCCGGATCGCCATGGCGTTGACCGTGAAGTCGCGACGGACGAGGTCACCCTCGAGGCTGCGGCCGAACATGACCTCGGGCTTGCGCGACGTACGGTCATAGGTGTCGGCGCGGTAGGTCGTGATCTCGATGACGTGGGCGCCCTTGCGCAGGCCGATCGTGCCGAACTCCCGGCCGATGTCCCAGTGCGCGTCGGCCCAGCCCCGGACCGCCGCGAGGATCTCGTCGGGCCGCGCGTCGGACGTGAGGTCGAGGTCGGGCGAGACCCGACCGAGGAACGCGTCACGGACCGGGCCGCCGACGAGGGCCAGGTCGTGCCCGGACCCTGCGAACCGCTCGCCGAGCTCGCTCAGCATCGGCAGGACCGGGGCGAGTCGGGCGACGGCGGCGCGCAGGAGCGGCAGGCCGGCATCGGCGGGCTGCTGGCCGTCGGGGACGGGCGTGTCGGGTCGGTCAGGCACGCGCCCAGCCTAGTGAGCGTCCGGCGAGCTCCCGACCGCGTGCACGGCGCTGCTTCGGCCCCCGTGTCGCCTCCCCGCGAGGACGGGAGGTGCCACGGTCCCGCCGGTTATGGTGGCGATGTGAGCGCGCTGCCCGTCCCGAGTCCCCTGCCGGGGAGGCGCCTGCCCGCCGTCGAGGAAYGGTCGGCCGGGGGCATCGTCGTGGACGTCCGCGAGGGTCGGGCGCTCATCGCCATCATCGCCCGGCGCAACCGGGCCGGGCGCATCGAGTGGTGCCTGCCCAAGGGCCACGTCGAGCCCGGTGAGACGCTCGTCGAGGCGGCCGCCCGCGAGGTGGCCGAGGAGACCGGCATCGTCGGACGCGTGCTCGTCGAGCTCGGCACCATCGACTACTGGTTCGCGACGTCGAGCACACGCGTGCACAAGTTCGTGCACCACTACCTCCTCGAGGCCACGGGCGGAGAGCTCTCCATCGAGAACGACCCCGACCACGAGGCCATCGACGTCGCCTGGATGAGGCTCGACGAGGTGCACCGCAGACTCACGTTCCCCAACGAACGCCGCATCGCCCAGGCGGCGTGGAACCGGCTGGCGGGGACGGCGTGACCCTTCGAGGGTCGCGGCGTCCGGACACGAGCGGACGCCGCGGGACCCGCCTCGTGCGCAGCCTGACCGCCACCGCGTCCACGCTGGCCGCCCTGGGCCTGGCGGTCGGGGGTGCGGTCGGGGGTTCCGTCGCGAGCGCCGCGCCCTCGGCCGGTGTCCCGACGACGTATGCCGGCACGTCCGACGCGGCGCCCGAGCGCGGTCCCGCCGTGACGCCGGTCAAGGACGTCGCGGTCATCGTCCTCGACACCTTGTCTCCCTCCGTCGTGAGCCCCGGCAAGGACGTCACGATCACCGGCACCGTCACGGCACCGCTGACCGGCCCGCTGTCCAGCCCCCGGCTGCAGGTGGTGCGCGGGGACGTGCCGGTGAACCAGCGCGCGGCACTGGACGACTGGGCCTCCGGCCGAACGCCGGTCTCGGGCCGAACCGTCAGCACCACGGCCGTCCCGACCGTGCCGGCAGGCCAGACCCGGCCGTTCACGACCACGGTGCCCTGGGGGCTGCTGCGCTCCGCCGCCGCCTTCGCCGCCGTCCCGATCTCGGTCGAGGTGGTCCAGCAGGGCGCGACCGAGCCCACCGGCCGGACGCGGACCTTCGTCGCCTGGAACGGTCGCAAGGAGTACGTCCCGCTCAAGGTGGCCACGGTGCTGCCCCTGACCCTCGACCCGGACGTCAACCTCTTCTCCCGCAACGACGCGTCGAGGGAGTCGGCCTGGCAGCGAGCCATCGGGCCCGCCTCGCGCGTGGCCCGCATCCTCCAGGGCACCAGCGGCGCGCACGTCGACCTCGACGTCGACCCGTCCGTGCTCGGACCGGATCCTGGTGCCGCGGCTTCCTCCGGACCTCCCGGGTCGGGTTCCGGCTCGGCCGCCGCCACCCCGACGCCGAGCGACACCGCCTCGGGCACCCCCGCCGCCCCCGCAGCTCCTGCAACGCCCGGCGTTCCCGGCACGGGCGAGACACCGACGACCACTCCCCCCACCGCTCCGACGACCGGTCCCACGACCCAGGGCACGCCGCCGTCCCAGGCCGCCGCCACCATCGGGCGCCTCGGCGACGAGCTCGAGACGCAGCTGCGGGGCCGCAGCGTGTGGGCGCTGCCCTACGCCGACGCCGATGTCGCCGCCACCGTTGCCGTCGACCCCTCGAACTCGCTCGTGCGCGACCTCGTGACCCGCGCGAGCACCCTGGCCACTCGACTGGGCCAACCCGCCCGGACCGACATCGTCTGGCCCGTCGACGGTCTGATGCCGGCAGGTCGCGAGCAGGGCATCCAGACACTCCTGTCCGGCACCTCGGTCAAGAAGGCGGCCGGCATCGTCGTCAACGCCGCCGCGGTGAGCAGGACGACGGGATACACCCAGACCGCGCGGAGGGTCACGGCCGCTGGGACGCGGTTGCTCGCCTACGACCCCCGGCTGTCGGCGCTCCTTCCGACGCGCACCGATCCGAGCCCGGTGCTGTCCATCCAGCGCTACCTCGCGGAGACGCTCGTGCTCCTCGGGGAGCGAGCCGGCACCTCCCGTTCCGTCCTCGTCACGGCCCCGCGCACGTACGACCCCGACGGAGCCGCCCTCGCGACGTTCCTCGCCGCGACGTCGAGCGCGCCGTGGCTCGAGCCCGTCGACGCGTCCTCGCTGCTCTCCGACAGCGGCACCGAGCAGGCCGTGGAGCAGGCCAGCCCGGCGACGC
>NZ_JBFULD010000234.1:0-6763 GCF_056400505.1 Terrabacter sp. P5_B1 | reverse complement strand
GTTGGCGCCGTGGTCGGAGAAGTTCGCCTCACCGGTGACGAAGAGGCCCGGGATGCTCGACTGGAGGTCGTAGTCGACCCACAGGCCGCCCATCGTGTAGTGGACCGCGGGGTAGATGCGCATCGGCACCTCGTAGGGGTTCTCACCCGTGATCCGCTGGTACATGTCGAGCAGGTTGCCGTACTTCTCCGCGACGGCGTCGGCGCTCATCCGCTTGAGGGCGTCGGTGAAGTCGAGGTAGACGCCGCGGCGGAAGTCGCCGACCTTGGGGCCCACCCCGCGACCCTCGTCGCAGACGTTCTTGGCCTGACGGCTCGCGATGTCGCGGGGCACCAGGTTGCCGAACGAGGGGTAGATCCGCTCGAGGTAGTAGTCGCGGTCCTCCTCGGGGATCTCCCGCGGGTCCTTCTCGCAGTCGGCGGCGTTCTTCGGCACCCAGATGCGGCCGTCGTTGCGCAACGACTCCGACATGAGCGTCAGCTTGCTCTGGTGCTCGCCGGCCACGGGGATGCAGGTGGGGTGGATCTGCGTGTAGCAGGGGTTGCCGAAATAGGCGCCCTTGCGGTGCGCGCGCCACGTCGCGGTGACGTTGCTGCCCATCGCGTTGGTCGAGAGGTAGAAGACGTTGCCGTAGCCCCCGGACGCGAGCACGACCGCGTCGGCGAGGTGCGTCTCGATCTCGCCGGTGACGAGGTCGCGGGCGATGATGCCGCGGGCCTTGCCGTCGACGACGACGACCTCGAGCATCTCGTGGCGGCTGAACATCTCGACGGTGCCGGCCGCGACCTGGCGCTCGAGCGCCTGGTAGGCGCCGATGAGCAGCTGCTGGCCCGTCTGGCCGCGCGCGTAGAACGTGCGTGAGACCTGGACGCCGCCGAAGGAGCGGTTGTCGAGCAGGCCGCCGTACTCGCGGGCGAAGGGCACGCCCTGCGCGACGCACTGGTCGATGATGTTGGTGCTGACCTCGGCGAGGCGGTAGACGTTCGACTCGCGCGAGCGGTAGTCGCCGCCCTTCACGGTGTCGTAGAAGAGGCGGTAGACCGAGTCGCCGTCCTCCTTGTAGTTCTTGGCGGCGTTGATGCCACCCTGTGCGGCGATCGAGTGCGCCCGGCGCGGGGAGTCCTGGTAGCAGAAGGACTTCACCTGGTAGCCGGCCTCACCGAGGGTCGCGGCGGCCGCGCCTCCGGCCAGACCGGTGCCGACGATGATGACCGAGAGCTTGCGACGGTTGGCCGGGTTGACCAGCGAGGCCTCGAACTTGCGGGTGTTCCAGCGCTTGTCGATGGGACCGGCCGGGGCCTTCGTGTCGCGGATCGGCTCGCCCTCGGCGTAGAGGCCGTGGACGAGTCCCGGCGACGCGGCGGTCGTCGAAGCGGTGGGGGGTGTCGTGGTCACAGGTCAGCTTCCCTTGACGATTCCGAAAAGGATGGCGAGCGGCGGGAGCGCGAAGCCCACGCTCGTGACGAGCGCGATGACCGTCCCGAGCGTCTTGGCGCGTCGGCGGGCGGCGGCGTTGCCGGCCCAGCCCATGGTCTGGGTGGCGCTCCACACGCCGTGGTAGAGGTGCAGCCCGAGAGCGACGAGGGCGAGCAGGTAGATGAGGACGACCCACCACACCTGGAAGCTGCTGATGACAMGCAGGCCGGGGCTGCCTTGAGCCGCAACCGATCCCACGTTGAACTTCAGGATCGTGAACTGGAGCAGGTGCCACACGAGGAAGAGCAGCAGGGCGACCCCGCCCCAGCGCATCATGCGGCTCTTGATGGTGGCCTTCGCTGCCTCGCGAGCGACGTACCGCGTCGTGCGCGCGCCGTGGGCCCGACTCCACAGGGAGAATGCCGCCCAGGCGTGCGCCACGAGGGCCACGATGAGGGCCGCGCGGAACAGCCAGAGGAATCCGCCGTACGGCAGGAACGGGGTGAACATCGTCCGCAGGTGCTCGGCGTACTCGTTGAACGCGCCGACGCCGCCGAAGATCTTGAGGTTGCCGTACATGTGCAGCAGGACGTAGAACACGAACAGGGCGCCCGAGACGGCCATGAGCATCTTCATGAAGACGGTGCTCCGGCGGCCCACTGCGCGTCGATCCGATCCCGTCACCGGGAGAGTTTTGGTGGCCACGGAAGGAACCTTATCCCCGTGGCTCTGTCGGGCCTGACGGCTACCGCCCGGTACACGCCGAGTGTGACTATTTCCACTGTGGTCGGCCGGCCCTGTCGTCAGCCCTGTCGTCAGGCCTGTCGTCAGCGCTTGCGCAGGCCGATCTTCGAGCCGAGCCAGACGAGCGGGTCGTAGTGGCGACCGACCACTCGCTCCTTCATCGGGATGATCGCGTTGTCGGTGATCTTGATGTGCTCGGGGCAGACCTCGGTGCAGCACTTCGTGATGTTGCACATCCCGATGCCCTGCTCGTCGCGGGCGAAGTCCGCGCGGTCGTCCCGGGCATCGAGCGGATGCATGGCGAGCTCGGCGGCGCGGATGAGGAAGCGGGGGCCGGCGAAGGCCGCCTTGTTCTCCTCGTGGTCACGCACGACGTGGCAGGTGTCCTGGCAGAGGAAGCACTCGATGCACTTGCGGAACTCCTGCGAGCGCTCGACGTCGACCTGCTGCATGCGGTACTCGCCCGGCGCGAGGTCCGGGGGAGCGAAGGCCGGGATCTGGCGCGCCTTGGTGTAGTTGAAGGACACGTCGGTGACGAGGTCCCGGATCACGGGGAACGCGCGCAACGGGGTGACGGTGACCGTCTCGGTCTCGCTGAAGGTGGACATCCGGGTCATGCAGAGCAACCGCGGCATGCCGTTGATCTCGGCACTGCACGATCCGCACTTGCCGGCCTTGCAGTTCCAGCGCACCGCGAGGTCCCCGGACTGGGTCGCCTGGAGCCGGTGGATGATGTCGAGGACGACCTCGCCCTCGTTGACCTCGACGGTGTAGTCGACGAGCTCGCCGCCCTCGGCGTCGCCGCGCCAGACCCGGAACCTCGCGTCGTAGCTCATGACCCGCTCCTGCCTGTCGTGTCGCCGTTCGTCGCGGCGGCCGCCATCTCCTCCGGCGTCAGGTACTTCGCCAGCTCGTCCGTCTCGAAGAGGGCGAGCAGGTCCGCGCGCATCGCCGGCATCGTTTGCTCCTCCACGCGTATGCCGTCGCCCTCGGCCGAGCAGATGAGGTTGCGACTGCGCCACTGCGGGTCCATCTTCGGGTAGTCGTCGCGGGTGTGGCCGCCGCGGGACTCCTGCCGCAGCAGAGCCGCTCGCGCCACGCACTCGCTGACGGCGAGCATGTTGCGCAGGTCCAGCGCGAGGTGCCAGCCGGGGTTGAACTGACGGTGTCCCTCCACGGTGAGGTGCCGGGCGCGCTCCTTGAGCTGCTCGAGCTTGGCGAGCGCGGCCTCGATCTCCCCAGCGGTTCGGATGATGCCGACGAGGTCGTTCATCGTCTGCTGCATCTCCTGGTGCAGGGTGTAGGGGTTCTCGCCCCCCTCCTCCTCGAAGGGCGCGAGGGCCGTCGCCGCTGCCGCGTCGATGACCGACTGGTCGGCACTCGGGCGGCGCTCGCCGAGACCCTGGACGTATGCCGCTGCGCCGCGTCCGGCGCGGGCGCCGAAGACGAGCAGGTCGGACAGCGAGTTGCCGCCGAGGCGGTTCGACCCGTGCATGCCGCCCGAGACCTCTCCGGCCGCGAAGAGGCCGGGCACCCGGGCAGCGGCCGCCGTGTCGGGGTCGACCTCGACACCGCCCATGACGTAGTGGCACGTCGGGCCGACCTCCATCGGCTCCTTCGTGATGTCGACGTCGGCGAGCTCCTTGAACTGGTGGTGCATCGAGGGGAGCTTCTTGAGGATCTCCTCGGGCGGGCGCCGTGAGGCGATGTCGAGGAAGACGCCGCCGTGCGGTGACCCCCGGCCGGCCTTGACCTCGGAGTTGATGGCGCGCGCCACCTCGTCGCGGGGGAGCAGCTCGGGTGGCCTCTTGTTGTTGTCCGGGTCGGTGTACCAGCGGTCGCCCTCGTCCTCGGACTGGGCGTACTGCCCACGGAAGACGTCCGGCACGTAGTCGAACATGAAGCGCTTGCCCTCGGAGTTCTTGAGGACACCACCGTCACCGCGCACCGACTCGGTGACCAGGATGCCCTTGACCGAGGGCGGCCAGACCATGCCCGTCGGGTGGAACTGGACGAACTCCATGTTGACGAGGGTCGATCCCGCGCGGAGGGCCAGGGCGTGCCCGTCGCCGGTGTACTCCCACGAGTTCGACGTGACCTTGAACGACTTGCCGATGCCGCCGGTCGCGAGCACGACGGCCGGCGCGTTGAAGCGCACGAAGCGGCCGGACTCGCGCCGGTAGGCGAAGGCGCCGGCGATGGCGCCGTCGGGTGAGGTGAGCAGGTCGGTGATCGTCACCTCGGCGAACACCTTGAGCCGGCTCTCGGGGTCGCCCGACTCGCGCTCGTCGTCCTGCTGGAGCGAGACGATCTTCTGCTGCATCGTGCGGATGAGCTCGAGTCCGGTGCGGTCACCGACGTGGGCGAGGCGCGGGTACTCGTGGCCGCCGAAGTTGCGCTGGCTGATCCGGCCGTCCGGCGTGCGGTCGAAGAGGGCGCCGTACGTCTCCAGCTCCCACACCCGCTCCGGAGCCTCCTTGGCGTGCAGCTCGGCCATCCGCCACGAGTTGAGGAACTTGCCGCCGCGCATCGTGTCGCGGAAGTGGACCTGCCAGCTGTCGTGGCTGTTGACGTTGCCCATGCTCGCCGCGATGCCACCCTCGGCCATGACGGTGTGCGCCTTGCCGAACAGGGACTTGCAGATGATGGCCGTGCGCAGTCCCGCCTCGCGGGCCGCGATCGCGGCCCGCAGGCCCGCGCCGCCGGCCCCGACGATGAGGATGTCGTAGTCGTGGGTCTCGAGGTCGCTGGCCATCAGTTGAAGAACCTCAGATCGGTCAGGGCCCCGGACGCGACGAGGGCGATGTAGGCGTCGGTCACCATGAGCGTGCCGAGCGTGGTCCAGGCGAGTTCCATGTGCCGGGTGTTGAGGCGCGAGACGGCGCTCCATGCCCGGTAGCGCACCGGGTGCTTGGAGAAGTGCTTGAGCCGGCCTCCGATGAGGTGACGGCACGAGTGGCACGACGCCGTGTAGAGCCAGAGGAAGGCTGCGTTGACGAGCATGATGAGCGTCCCCAGGCCCATGCCGACGCTGCCGTCCTTGCCGTGGAAGCCGTCGAACGCGTCCAGCGTGTTCATCGCCGAGACGACGATCGCGGCGTAGAAGAAGTAGCGATGGATGTTCTGCAGGATGAGGGGGAAGCGGGTCTCACCGGTGTAGGTGGCGTGCGGCTCGGCCACGGCGCAGGCCGGCGGTGAGAGCCAGAACGACCGGTAGTACGCCTTGCGGTAGTAGTAGCAGGTGAGGCGGAAGCCGAGCAGGAACGGCAGCACGAAGAACGCGAACGGAACGAGCGGGGGGAGCTCACCCATCCAGGTGCCGAGATGGCGCGCGTCCGGGAGGCACGAGGCCGTGACGCAGGGCGAGTAGAACGGCGTGAGGTAGTGGTACGGCTCGACGAAGTAGTACCGCTGCATGGAGGTCCGGACCAGCGCGTAGAGCAGCCAGAGGACGAGCAGGCTGAAGGTGACGAGCGGCTGCACCCACCATCGGTCGACCCGGAGTGTCTTCTCGGCGATCGTCGCGCGACCCGGTGACCCGACACCGCGGGGGCCGGAACCCCCCGCACTGGAAGCCGGGTCGAGCCTCGTCTCACTCATCGTGCGAACCTCCACCGTCGTTGGTTGAGCGCCGCCGCCACTCTAGTGTCACCGTGCGTCGCAGCAGGGTGAACGCGACTCACTCGCGTGTGGCGCACGCGGACCCTGGCTGGTGAGGCAGCCGTGGAGGATGCCGGCTTTGCGCAGCAGCCGTTCGATCCGCCCGGGCGATCCGATGCCGCCAGATGTCCCTGAAAGCCGGACACATCCCGTTTCCGACCCTAGAGTCGGCGCGACCCGGGACGCATGCCCCGGAGACGACACAGGGAGACCACCGTGACCCAGCCCCACACCGAGCCGCCGACCACGCAGGCGTGGCCGCCGCCGCCCCCCGCGTTCGCCGCACCAGCGCCGGCCGCGACGACCGCAGGAACCGTGGCTCCGTGGCAGCAGCCCGGACCGTTCGCCCAGGTCGCGAACGGACCGGTCGGAAAGGTTCGGTCGACGGGCTCCTGCATCCTGCTGTGCATCGTCACCCTCGGCATCTATCCGATGGTCTGGTACTACCAGACCCACGAGGAGATGAAGCGTCACACCGGCGAGGGCCTGGGCGGCGGTCTGGCGCTCGTCATTGCGATCTTCTTCGGAATCGTCCTCTCCTTCCTGACCCCGGGGGAGGTGGGCCGCCTCTACGAGCGACGCGGCCAGCAGGCGCCGGTCTCAGCGGTGACGGGGCTGTGGACGCTGCTCGGCGCCATCATCGTCATCGGTCCGATTGTGTGGTTCGTCAAGACCAACGGCGCCCTCAACGCGTACTGGCGTTCGGTGGGTGCGCGCGGATAGCACCGCAGCCGTCAGGCGGCGAGCAGCCGCGCAGTCCGCGGACGACGCGGCCGCCTAGGGTGAGCGCATGGTGCTCCACGAGGCGGCCGCGGCGCTCGACTGGGTGATGGACAAGTCCCTGGTCCTCGGCTACACGAAGATCGGTCCGGCCGTGCGCCGGAACTGGTGGCCGCAGGACCCGGTGCCGGGCGCCCTGGTCGGACGCCACGTCCTCGTCACG
>NZ_JBFULD010000233.1:0-6770 GCF_056400505.1 Terrabacter sp. P5_B1 | reverse complement strand
CTCGCGGAGCGCCCCTGGGTCCACGTCGTCGGTCCGGCCGTCGGCACGCCCCGGGGTGGCGCCGTCGCGTTCGTCGTCGACGGCGTGCACGCCCACGACGTCGGGCAGGTGCTCGACGACGCGGGGGTCGCCGTTCGCGTGGGGCACCACTGCGCGTGGCCGCTGCACCGCGCCCTCGGGGCCGCGGCGACCACCCGCGCGTCTTTCGCCGTCCACAACACGCCCGCCGACGTCGAGGCGCTGCTCAAGGCTCTCGACCGCGTGCCGGTCATCTTCGGGATCGACACCGAGAGGGAGGCGAGCTGATGGACCTGTACCAGGAGCTCATCCTCGAGCACTCGAAGCGACCGCACCGCGCCGGTCTGCGCGAGCCGTTCGACGCCGAGGTGCACCACATCAACCCCACGTGCGGCGACGAGGTCACCCTCCGCGTAGACGTCTCCGGCACCGGCCCCGACGCCGTCGTCACCGACGTCTCGTATGCCGCGCAGGGCTGCTCGATCTCCGTCGCCAGCACCTCGGTGCTCGCTGAGGAGGTCATCGGCCACCCGGTGGGCGAGGCGCTCAAGACCTTCGAGGCGATGCGCGCGATGCTGACCTCCAAGGGCCGGGTCGCTGGCGACGAGGACATCATTGGTGACGGCGTCGCTTTCGCCGGTGTCTCCAAGTACCCCGCCCGCGTCAAGTGCGCCCTGCTCGGCTGGACCGCCTTCACCGACGCGCTCGCCCGAGCCGGCGTCGACATCTCGTCCACGAGTTCGCCCTCCCCGCAAGGAGTTCCGTCATGACCGCAACCACCACCCCACCCAATGTGGCCGACGTCGAGGAGGCCATGCGCGACGTCGTCGACCCCGAGCTCGGCATCAACGTCGTCGACCTAGGCCTCGTCTACGGCATCACCGTCGACGCGCAGTCGCACGCCGTCATCGACATGACGCTGACCTCCGCTGCGTGCCCGCTCACCGACGTCATCGAGGACCAGACGGCGCAGGCCCTCGAGGGTCTCGTCACGGCGCACCGGATCAACTGGGTGTGGATGCCGCCGTGGGGCCCCGACAAGATCACCGAGGACGGCCGCGAGCAGCTGCGCGCGCTCGGCTTCAACCTCTGAGTCAGCACCACCCGCGCCCGTGACGACGCGCGTCATCGAGGTCGACCCCGAGCGGTTCGACCGATGGATGGCGGGCTTCGCCGAGCGCCACGGCCCCTACGACGCCGCCGAGGAGACCACTCCCGGCGTCGTCGTCGTGTCCGCCCGCGCCGCCGACGGATCCACTGTCCTCGCAACGCCGTTCGCGCACGAGCCGCTCGGCGTCATCCTTGTCCGGCGAGGAGGGTATGCCGTGGGGCTCGCCCTCGCAGGCGCGTTCACGGCCTCCAAGGTCGGCACCCGGCACGTGCAGTCGCGCACGGCCGCCGGTGGGTGGTCGCAGCAGCGCTTCGCGCGCCGCCGTGGCAAGCAGGCCGACGAGCTCGTCGACGCCGTCGTCGGCCACGCCCGACGGGTGCTGCTCGCGGACGACGAGAGCCCACCCACGGGGGCGGACGGCATACCTCACGGGCTGGTCGTCGGGGGAGACCGGACCCTCGTGCGGGAGGTCCTCGACGCCCACGCACTGCGTGCCCTCGCGGGGCTGCCGATGCGTGAGCTCTACGACCTGCCCGACCCCAGACGCGACGTGCTCGAGACCGCGCTGCGACGAGGCCGGGCGGTCCGCATCGAGCTCACCGACCCCTGACGATCGAAAGAGCGATCCGTCCGGACGGATCGCTCTTTCGACTGGGTGGTGAGGTCAGCTGACGGTGTCGACGCCGAAGGTGTTGCACTGGTTGATGTCGCCGGTCTGGTAGCCCTGGGTGAACCAGTTCTGACGGGCGGCGGACGAGCCGTGGGTCCAGGTCTCGGGGGTGACCCGGCCCTGAACCTTCTGCTGGATGCGGTCGTCGCCGACGGCGGAGGCGGCCGAGAGCGCGGACTGGATGTCGGCGTCCGTGATGGGCTTGAGCAGGGGGGTGCCGCCCGCGTCGGTCGTCTCCGTCGCGTGCTTGACCCACGTGCCGGCCAGGCAGTCGGCCATCAGCTCCATGCGGACCGACCCCGAGTTGGGACCCTGCGGGTCCTGCTGGGCGCGGTTCAGGATGCCGAGGAGGTCCTGGACGTGGTGGCCGTACTCGTGGGCGATGACGTACTCCTTGGCGAGCTGGCCACCGTTGGCGCCGAACTTGCTCTGGAGCTCCTGGAAGAAGCTCGCGTCCACGTAGACCTTGGCGTCGAGCGGGCAGTAGAAGGGGCCCACCTGCGCGTTGGCGGTGCCGCACTTGGACTGCGTCTGGCCCTGGTAGATGACGGTCTTCACCGGCTCGTAGTTCATCTGGTACTTCGGCAGCGCCTTGGTCCAGTAGTCCTGGACGCTGTTGACGGTGGCGATGATGAGGCACACGTCGTTCTTGTTCGCGTCGGCGCCCGTCCTGCACTGGGAGAACTGTCCCTGGTCGACCTGTCCGGCGGCTGCCACCTGGCCGCTCTGGAGCTGCTGGGAGGGCAGGCCTCCGGCCGTGCTGCCCGAGTCGCCCCCGCCGAGGACCTTGCTGCCGCCGAAGATGAGCATGAGCACGAGCAGGATGAGGCCGCCGATGCCGCCTCCGACCTGGATGCCGCCGGGGAACCCACCGCCTCCGCCGCCACCACCACCGAAGCCACCGCTGCCACCGCTCTGCACCTGTGAGGTGTCGAGCTGGGCGTTGTCGTTGAAGCTCATGTGCCGCTCCTCGGGCTCGGGACCGGGGACCTCCCCGGTCCGGTCGTGATCACCCTAGTGCGCGGCGACCGGTGTGCGTCGGCGGCTTCGTCGCCGCCCCAGCGGGCTCGTTCCCGCTCTGGCGGGGTCTTACCCGCTCAGGCCGGTTCAGCCCTGGGAGGCCTTGACGAGACGCGCGGCGAGGTCCTCGGTGGCCTGCACGAGCGCGGGTGACCCGACCACCTCGAACGTCAACGGAGTGACGGCGAGCTGGCGGGCGTACCAGTCCGGGTCGTCGGTCGTGGCCCGCAGCCGGATGCCGCCCTCGACCGACTCGAGGGCCCCGAGGCTGCGCGGTAGCCATCGGGACGCCTCGTCGAGGTCGGCCCGCAGGAGCACGTCGACCTCGTGTCGCCACCCCTGCGAGAGGTGCTCCTCGAGGGTGCGGAGCGCGTCGAGGTCCTCGGGCGGGGTGAACCGCTGCGATGTCGGGAAGGCCGAGAGCACGCGGTCTACCCGGAGGGCGCGCTGGGCGCCGCTCGTGTGCGACCAGCCGAGGAGGTACCAGCGGCCGTGGCGCAGCACGACCGCCCACGGGTCCACCTCCATCGGTCGTTCGCGTCCGTCCTCGAGCCGGTAGTCGATCAGCACCCGCCGCGCCGACGTGCAGGCCTCGACGAGCTTGGCCGTCAGGACCGGGTCGACGCGCAGGCTCGGGTCGGGCGGTGGACCGGTGATCCGCCGAACGGCCCGAACCGGCTCGGCGACCTGCTGGGGGAGCGCTCGGAGGATCTTGGACAGGGCGGCCCCGACGAGCTCGGTCGGGTCGGCAGCCCCGCGGTGCCCCTCGAGCACGGCCATGACGAGCCCGAGTGCCTCGGCGGCGGTGAACATCAGGGGTGGCAGGCGCAGCCCCCGGCCGACGCGGTAGCCACCGTGCGGCCCTGTGACCGACTCGATGGGCAGGTCCGCCTCGCGCAGGATGGCGACGTAGCGCCGGGCAGCCCGCTCGGTGACGTCCAGGAGGTCACCCAGGCGTTGGGCGGTGATGCCGGGGCTGTCCTGGATGGCCTCGAGCGCGAGGAGCGCCCGTGCCGTCGGACTCGTGTCGTGCCGCATGCCGCCACCTCCCGGACGCCGCCGATCGTCAGGTCCGACGGTAGCGCCCGGAACCGACGCCGTGCACCGAGTGGTCGCGCTCCTATGCTCGTCGCATGGCCGTCCTGGGGACCAAGGTGCCCATCCCGACGCTGCGCCGTGACCTCGTCGAGAGGGACCGGCTGACGGCGCGGCTGATCGAGCGGCTGGCCGGTGGGGACCTGCCGCGCCTGGTGCTGGTGTCGGCCGCGCCGGGCTTCGGCAAGACGACCGTGCTGGCCAGGGTCTCGCACCCACGTTGGGGGAACTGCGCACGCTGCCCGCGGCGATGGCCATCTTCCGGGCCTCTGCTGCTCGAGCCCGAGGTGACACCGACGCCATGGCGCAGCATGCCCGAAGCGCCTTGTCGCTGACCGGCCCCACGACCACCGGCCCGCGCGGGCGCCGGCGTCAGCGCCAGAAGTCGGCCAGCGCCTCCACGAGCGCCCCGCCCTGGAGGTAGCCCCCTCGCGCGGCCTGGGGACGCGTCGATGGATCCAACGCGTTGGCGTCGAAGACGTCACCCGCGCCGCTGTCCGGGAAGACCGTTTCCACGCGGCTGCCGCCTGCGCGCAGTTCGTCGACCTGGGTGGCAAGGTCCATGCCCCACTCGAGCGGCATGCGGGTCCGGCCGCCGAACGGTGACAGCACGAGTACCCGTCCGCACCCCGCGGCGAGGTCGGCGTTCTCGCTGCGGCGGTAGCCGCCGTTGAGGTAGCGCTTCTCGCCGATGCGATACGGCGTCATCGCCGAGGTGCTCGCAGCCACGGCATCCACCAGGTCGACTCCGCTGCGGCGGTCGAAGACGACCGGTTCGCCGGTCCGCGCATCGACGGCCGTGATGAGCACGCGCTGTCGAGGCCACTGATGGCTGGGCAGCCGTGCGGCGACGATGTCGCGCCAGCGGGTCCGGCTCGACGTTGCGGAGGCATCCAGCTCGAGCGCTGCGGCGCCCATCCTGCGGCGCATGTCGGACGGATCCTTCGACGAGCCGATGACCTCGTTCGACCACTCCAGGTAGCTCGGGCCGGAGGCGGTGGGGGCTCGTCCGCTGCCCGACCCGGCCCCGCCGGTCGGGGGCTGGTGCACTTCCGCGAGGATGGCGGCATACACGTCGGCCGGCCTTGTCCCGCTGGTGATCTGGGCAGCCACCGTCGATCCTGCCGACGTCCCGATGATGAGGTCGGCATCGGTCACATCGATGCCGGCGTCGGCCAGCCCGGCGATGAGGCCGAGCTCCCACGCATTGCCTGCCGCTCCGGCGCCGGCGAGGACCAGCGCTCGCTCGGTGGAGTGGCCCAACTGCCGGTTTGCGTTGACCTGCTGGTTCGTGTCCATGGGAGTCGCCTTTCGCGAGTGGCCTGTCGGGCGCTCCCGTCGCGTCTACCTCGGTCGCGAGGTGGTGGACCGCGGGGGAGCACCCACTGCGGATACGGCATACATGGGTCTCACCTCCTGCCGATGGATCACGGTCATCGGAACGCTAGCAGGGTGCGAGTTGCCACGGCCGACAAAGGAGAAGGCCGACCTCCATCCGGATCCGGTGACGGCCTACGCTGGCCGGCGCATGATGGGCTCATGCCCAACGAGCCGTCAGCCGGTGCCGCGCCGGGGACACCGCCCGGCGACGGTTCCGGCCAGATGGGTTCCACTGCGGCGCCGGAGACCTACGTGTGGCCTCTGGTCGCCCTCGGTGTCGTCATCCTCCCGCAGGTTCTGGTACCGGCGAGGATGCGTGAAGGACCCCCGCTCGTCGTGCCCGCCATCGAAGGGATCGTGGTCCTGATCCTCCTCGCCGTGGCTGCGAAGCCGGGGCCCGTCCCACGGGCTGCTCGTCCCTTGGTGCTGTCGCTGTTCGCTGTTCTCATTCTCGCCAACACCGCCGCCGCGGTCAGGCTCGTGGCCCTCGTCCTGCGAAGCACCCCCGAAGGCGAGTCGCCACCGACCGTGACCCAGCTCCTCGTCACGGCCGTCACCCTGCTCGCCACCAACATCGTCACGTTCGGGCTGCTCTACTGGCAGATCGACGGCGGCGGCCCCGACGTGCGCCAGGCGGGTGCCGGGCGCCATCCCGACTTCCAGTTCCCCCAGACCGGCACCCAGGGACTGGCGCCGCCCGACTGGCAGCCACGGTTCCCGGACCACCTCTACGTGGCGTTCACCAACGTCGTCGCGTTCAGCCCGACCGACACCCTCCCCCTGACGCATCGCGTCAAAGGCTTGATGGCGGTCCAGTCGATGATCTCGCTGGCGGTTCTCGTCGTGGTGCTGTCCCGGGTCATCAACATCCTCCCCCCGTGAGCCGGAGGACGGGGCGCGCTCGTCAGCCGCCGACCAGGGAGGTGAAGAGCTCGCCGTACTGGATGAGGTGACGATCGCCGAGGAACTGACCGGCCACCCGTTCGTGGGCCGCGGCCCCGAGCCGCGCCCGACGTTCCGGGTCCCTGAAGAGGCCCGCGGCGAGGGCGGCGAAGCGGTCGAGGTCCGTGGGGTCATCGAGCAGCACGCCGCTACGGTCGTCCTCGATCTGGTCGGTGATGCCGCCCACGGCGGAGGCGACGACGGGCCGCTGCTTCCACATCGGCTCGGTGACGGTCAGCCCGAAGCCCTCCATCAGGCTCTTCTGCACGACGACCGTCGCATGCCGCTGGAGCGCGTTGACCAGGTGCGCGTTCTCGTCGACGTCATCCATCGGCAGGCAGCACAGGTGCACACGCGCGCGCTTCGACGGCGCAAGAGCGGCACGCAGCCCCAGGCACTCGCCGAGCACCTGCGCGCCCTCGGGGTCGTCACTCACCCCACCCGCGTGCGGCCCCACGAGCAGCAGGTGCACGCCCTCGGGAAAGCGGTCCATCTGGTCGGTGAAGCCGGTGAGCACGCCGGCCATGTCCTTGA
>NZ_JBFULD010000232.1:0-6800 GCF_056400505.1 Terrabacter sp. P5_B1 | reverse complement strand
CTGCCCACCCTCGACGCGGCCGGTGCCGCGGCGCTGGCCAAGGACGGCCTGCTCCTCGACGCCCGGGCGCCGGAGCGCTACGCCGGCGAGACCGAGCCGATCGACCCGGTGGCCGGGCACGTGCCGGGCGCGGTCAACAGCCCGACCTCGGAATGGATCACGGCAGACGGCACGTTCCGCCGCGACCTCGCCGAGCACTGGGCGAAGGTCACGGCCGGTCGTGACGTCGCGGCGGGTGCGGTCGGCGTCTACTGCGGGTCCGGCGTCACCGCGGCCCACGAGCTGCTGGCGCTCGCCGAGCTCGGCATCGACGCCGTGCTCTACCCGGGCTCCTGGAGCGAGTGGATCCGCGACCCGTCACGCCCCGTCGCCACCGGCCCCGACCCCGGCTGACCACCCCGCCTGACAACCCCTGCTTCGGAGAGTCGGGCAACCCCGATCGGCGTTCGGCTCAGCAGCCGACGAGGCGCTGGGCGAGGTAGCCCTCGACCTGGTCGAGGGCTACGCGCTCCTGGGCCATCGTGTCGCGCTCACGGATCGTCACGGCGTGGTCCTCGAGGGTGTCGAAGTCGACCGTGATGCAGAACGGCGTGCCGATCTCGTCGTTGCGGCGGTAGCGCTTGCCGATCGCCCCGGCGTCGTCGAAGTCGATGTTCCAGTGGCGGCGCAGCTGCGTGGCGAGGTCGCGGGCCTTCGGCGAGAGGTCGGCGTTTCGTGAGAGCGGGAGCACTGCGGCCTTGACCGGGGCGAGACGCGGGTCGAGCCGGAGCACGACTCGCTTGTCGACGCCGCCCTTGGTGTTGGGCGCCTCGTCCTCGGCGTACGCGTCGACGAGGAAGGTCATGAGCGAGCGCGACAGGCCGGCTGCCGGCTCGATGACGTACGGCGTGTACTTCTCGCCCGTCGTCTGGTCGAAGAACTGCAGGTCGGTGCCGGAGTGCTTCGAGTGCGTCGACAGGTCGAAGTCCGTGCGGTTGGCGATGCCCTCGAGCTCGCCCCACTCCGACCCGGCGAACCGGAAGCGGTACTCGATGTCGACGGTGCGCGTCGAGTAGTGCGACAGCTTCTCGGGCGCGTGCTCGTAGTGGCGCAGGTTGTCGGGGTTGATGCCGAGGTCGGTGTACCAGCGGGTGCGCTCGTCGATCCAGTACTGGTGCCACTCGGCGTCATCGCCGGGCTTGACGAAGAACTCCATCTCCATCTGCTCGAACTCGCGCGTGCGGAAGATGAAGTTGCCGGGCGTGATCTCGTTGCGGAAGCTCTTGCCGGTCTGGGCGATGCCGAACGGCGGCTTCTTGCGCGAGGCCTGCATGACGTTGTTGAAGTTGACGAAGATGCCCTGGGCCGTCTCGGGGCGCAGGTAGTGCAGACCCGACTCGTCCTCGATGACGCCGAGGTAGGTCTTGAGCATCATCTGGAAGTCGCGCGGCTCGGTCCACCGGCCCTTGGTGCCGCAGTCGGGGCACACGATGTCGGTCATCGGGACCGAGTCGGGGTCGGCGATGCCCTTCTTCTCCGCGAGCGCCTCCTGCAGGTGGTCCTGGCGGCGGCGCTTGTGGCAGTTGAGGCACTCGACGAGCGGGTCGGTGAAGGTGCCGACGTGGCCCGAGGCGACCCACGTCTCGCGCGGGAGGATGATTGAGGAGTCGAGGCCGACGACGTCGTCGCGGCTCGTGACCATGGCCTTCCACCACTGCCGGCGGATGTTCTCCTTGAGCTCGACACCGAGGGGGCCGTAGTCCCAGGCCGACCGCGTGCCTCCGTAGATCTCGCCGCTCGGGAAGACGAAGCCCCTGCGCTTGCAGAGGCTGACGACGGTGTCCACGGTGGATGTCTGCTTGGCCATGCCGCACAGGTTATCGGGCCGCCGCCAGTGGTTTGGCACGCGTCCGGGGTATGCCGTCGCGTCCCCTAGGCTCGTGGCGTGGCCCTGAGCTTCCGTTCCCGTCTCGAGCACGCGTCCGTCCCCTGGGTGGAGCGGCTCAACACCGTCCCCCGCCCCGTCGCGCTCGGCGTGCTCATCGCCCTGCTGGCCGTCGGCGTCTTCGCACCGCGGCCGTGGGGCGGCATCGCCTTCCTCGTCGTGTCGGCCTTCGTCGGTTGGCTGCTCTTCCTGACGTGGCAGCGACTCACCCTGCCCGAGCGTCTCATGCGGATCGCCGTGCTGGTGCTCGCGGTCGCCGTCGCCGTGGTTCGGATCGTCCCCGCGGGCTGACCCTCGTCCGGCGACGAGAACGGTTTTGACAATCATTCTCACTTTGGGTGAGGATGAGCCCATGCCCTCCGCTCCCCCGGCCCCGCGCAGGCTCCTGCCTGCCCTCGCTGCCGCGACGGCGATCGTCGTTGCGGTCACGGCCTGCGGGTCCGGCGCGAACGGCGGCACCTCGACTCCGGAGGACGTGGTGGTCACTTCGTTCTACCCGGTCCAGTTCGCCACGCAGCAGATCACCGGCGGGGCTGTCCCGGTCTCGGTCCTCACCAAGCCAGGCGCCGAACCGCACGACCTCGAGCTCTCGCCGCAGGACATCGGCGGCATGACCAAAGCGCGTCTTGTCGTCTACGCCGACGGGTTCCAGCCGGCGGTCGACGAGGCCGTGGGGCTCGTCGACCCGGCCAAGGTCCTCGACGTCGCCGATGCGGCCCACCTGACGCTCACCCTCGACGAGGAGTCCGGGCACGCGGGCGAGACCGACGCGCAGCACGAGGACCACGGGCACTCGGGCAGCGATCCCCACTTCTGGCTCGACCCCTCGCGGTATGCCGCCGTGGCCGAGGCCATCAGTGCGCGCCTGGTGAAGGACGACCCCCGGCACGCGGCGACCTACGCGAAGAACACCGCGGCCTTCGTCGAGAAGCTGTCCGAGCTCGACGACGAGATGCGGCTCGGGCTCGAACGGTGCCGGACCAAGCAGCTCGTCACCAGCCACGCGGCCTTCGGCTACCTCGCCGCCCGCTACGGGTTCTCGCAGCACGGCATCACCGGCATCTCTCCCGAGGCCGAGCCGAGCGCATCCGCCCTCAAGGCCGTCGCCGACCTCGTGTCCTCCAACGGCGTGACGACGATCTACCAGGAGACCCTCGTGGAGCCGCACTTCGCCCAGACGGTGGCCGGGTCGACGGGAGCGAAGGTCGCGACGCTCGACCCCATCGAGGGCATCACCTCCGCGTCGGTCGGCCGGGACTACTTCGAGGTCATGCGCAGCAACCTCGTGGCGCTGCGCGACGGGCAGGGCTGCTCATGAGGACCGCGCGGCTGGTGCCCCTCGAGCCGGACGACGCGGACGCCGTCGTGACCCTCCGCGGCGCGGCGTTCGGCTACGGCGACCGGGCCGTCCTGACCGGCGTCGACCTCACGATCCGCAGCGGCGAGATCGTGGCGATCGTGGGGCCCAACGGGTCGGGCAAGTCCACCCTGATGAAGGGCGTGCTCGGTCTCAACGAGCGGGTGGCGGGCACCGTCACCCTCTTCGGGGAGGACAGCAGCGAGTTCCACGACCGGGCCCGTCTCGGCTACGTGCCCCAGCGGCATACGCTCTCGACCTCCGTCAGGGCCACGGCCGAGGAGATCGTGTCCACCGGGCGGCTGTCACGCATCGGCTGGCTCGGACGGTTGCGCGCGACCGACCGGCAGATCGTCGCCCGCTCGCTCGAGGTCGTCGGCCTCGCCGACCGGGCCGCCACCGAGGTCAGCACCCTCTCGGGCGGCCAGCAGCGCCGCGTGCTCATCGCCCGCGCCCTCGCCGGGCAGCCGGACGTGCTCATCATGGACGAGCCCACCGCCGGCGTCGACGCCGCCAACCAGCACGTCCTGGCCGACGTCCTCGCGCGGCTCGTCGAGCGCGACGTCACGATGGTGATCGTCACGCACGAGCTCGGCGCGCTCGAACGGCTGCTCACGCGCATCGTCGTCATCGACGCGGGACGGATCCGCTTCGACGGGACGCCGCGGGAGTACGCCCACGCGCGCGAGCGCGTCCACCACGACCACGACAGCCACCACCACGACATCGAGCTCGACGGGCACCGCCCGTCCCTGGGTCCCGGCCCCCTCGACGCCACCCACCCGGACGGAGGCCGACCGTGATCGACCTGCTCACCGTCGACTTCATGCAGCGGGCCCTCATCGCCGCACTGCTCGTTGGCACCGTCGCCCCGATGGTCGGGATCTTCCTCGTCCAGCGACGGCTCTCCCTCATCGGGGACGGGATGGGGCACGTGGCCCTGGCCGGTGTCGCCATCGGTCTCGTCACGGGCGCGGCGCCGGTGCTCACCGCCCTCGTCGCTGCCGTCGTCGCCGCCGTCGTCATCGAGCTGCTCCGCACCCGAGGGCGCACGAACGGTGACGTCGCCCTCGCGGTCATCTTCTACGGCGGCATCGCGGGTGGCGTCGTCATCATCAGCAAGTCGCCCGACGGCACGCCCGCCAACCTGATGAAGTATCTCTTCGGCTCCATCCTCACGACGCAGCGCAGCGATCTCTACGTCTTCGCCGGCCTCGCCGTGCTCATCGCCGTGACGACCTGGGCCCTGCGCCCGCGGCTCTTCGCCGTCGCCAACGACGAGGAGTACGCCCGCGCCGTCGGCATCCCGGTGCTGCCGCTCAACATCGTGCTCGCCGTCCTCACCGCGACCACCGTCGTGGTCGCGATGCGTGTCGTCGGGCTGCTCCTCATCAGCGCCCTCATGATCGTGCCCAACGCCGCGAGCCAGCTCTTCGCCCGGTCGTTCAGCAGCGGGCTGCGGTGGGCCATCGCCTTCGGTCTAGTCTCGTCCGTCGGCGGGGTGGCGCTCTCCTATCCCCTGGACACCCCCTCGGGCGGCACCATCGTGCTGCTCGCCGTAGGACTCTTCGTCGTGACGGCCGTCGTCACGAGCGTGGTCGCCCGAACGGGCAGCCGGCGTCACGAGGTCGCCGAGACCCATGCGCACGAGCACGGGGCGGAGTGCGGTCACCCGGCCGTGACCCACGGGGACCATGTCGACTACGTCCACGACGGGCACCTGCACGCAGCCCACGAGGGGCACTACGACGAGCACGGCGTGCACCACGACCACCCGGCACCAGGGGATGCGACGGTGCAACCCGCGGGCACGGGGCCCGACCCGACGACAGGAACGAGATCATGACGACCGGCAGCGAATCCCCTGCGACCTCACGGAAGCCCACGCGGCAGCAGGTCGCGGTCGCCGAGCTGCTCGAGAGGTCGGACGACTTCACGTCAGCACAGACCGTGCACGCCCGGCTCCGAGAGGCCGGGGCAGGCGTCGGCCTCGCCACCGTCTACCGGACGCTGCAGTCGATGGTCGAGGCCGGCACGGTCGACGTGCTGCGCACCGATGACGGGGAGGCCGTCTACCGGGCCTGCTCGACGCACCACCACCACCACCTCGTGTGCCGGGCGTGCGGGCGCACCGTCGAGGTGGAGGGCCCGGCCGTCGAGAAGTGGGCCGACAAGGTCGCGGCCGACCACGGCTTCACCGGGGTGACGCACACGTTGGAGATCTTCGGCACCTGCGCCGACTGCAGCCCGACGGACATGTGAGCACTCGACCCATCTCTCCAGTCGAGTGCCCACTTCCCCACATCGGGAAATGAGCACTCGACCCATCTCTCCAGTCGAGTGCCCACTTCCCCACGTCGGGAAATGAGCACTCGACTCGGCCCTCCGGTCGAGTGCGCACTTCCGCGCACCGCCTACGTGGTGGGGGTGTCGACGGCTCCGCCGTACCTGCGGTCGCGTGCTACGTACTCCTCGATGGCCGCCCACAGGTCGCGACGGTCGTAGTCGGGCCAGAGCTGGTTCTGGAAGACCATCTCGGCGTAGGCCGACTGCCAGAGCAGGAAGTTGCTCGTGCGCTGCTCACCCGAGCTGCGGACGAAGAGGTCGACGTCGGGCATCGTCGGCTCGTCGAGGTAGCGCTTGATCGTCTTCTCGTCGACCGACCCCGGACGGAGGCGACCGGCCTTGACGTCGTGGGCGATCCGCTGCACCGCGTCGGCGATCTCGGCGCGACCGCCGTAGTTGACGCAGAAGTAGAGGGTCAGACCGGTGTTGTGCTGCGTCAGCTCCTGCGCGATCTCCAGCTCCTTGATGACCGAACGCCACAGTCGCGGCGCCCGGCCGACCCAGCGCATCCGGACCCCCCACTCGTGGAGCTGGTCCCGCCGGCGGCGGATCACGTCGCGGTTGAAGCCCATGAGGAAGCGGACCTCCTCGGGCGACCGTCGCCAGTTCTCGGTCGAGAAGGCGTATGCCGACAGGTGCGTCACGCCGACATCGATCGCCCCGGCCACGACGTCGAGCAACGACGCCTCCCCCGCCTCGTGGCCCTTGGTCCGCGGCAGGCCTCGCGCGTTGGCCCAGCGACCGTTGCCGTCCATGACGATCGCGACGTGCTTCGGCAGCAGGTCGGCCGGAATGGTCGGCGGCGTCGCACCGGACGGATGCGGGAATGGCTTGGCGTACATGGGTCTCCGGTCGGTCGGGATCGGGTTCGCTTGCGGCTCAGGCTGTTCAGTGCGACTCAGGCACGCTCGACGAGGCGCAGCGACCGGAGCCCGCGCTCGATGTGCCACTGGAGGAAGGCGGAAACGAGGCCGTTGCCCTGACGTCGGTGCCGGTCGTCGCTCGCATCGGCGRCACCCCAGTCACCGGTCAGCAGTGACGCGAGCAGCTCGAAGGTCTCGGGGGCGGGCGCGCTCGAGCCGGGCGGACGGCATACGGAACACACGGCGCCGCCGGCCTGCACGTTGAACGCCCGGTGGGGGCCCGGCGCGCCGCACCTCGCGCAGTCGACGA
>NZ_JBFULD010000231.1:0-6824 GCF_056400505.1 Terrabacter sp. P5_B1 | reverse complement strand
GCCCTGAGGCCGGTCGATGCCTGGTTTCGTCGTTCTGATCGCCCACGAGGGCGAACCTATACTCAGACGGAGACGGCGTTGCGCAGGGCCTCGACGCGGTCGGTGCGCTCCCACGTGAACGGGTTCTCGACGCCGTCGGCCTTGGTGCGGCCGAAGTGGCCGTAGGCGGCGGTCGGGCGGTAGATCGGGCGCAGCAGGTCGAGCGCGTCGACGATCGCGGCCGGGCGCAGGTCGAAGACGTCGCCGATGGCCTGCTGGATCGCGTCGACGGGCACGGTCTCGGTGCCGAACGTCTCGATGTAGAGGCCGACGGGCTGCGCCTTGCCGATGGCGTAGGCGACCTGGACCTCGCAGCGACGGGCCAGACCGGCGGCGACGACGTTCTTGGCGACCCAGCGCATCGCGTAGGCGGCCGAGCGGTCGACCTTGCTCGGGTCCTTGCCGGAGAAGGCACCGCCGCCGTGGCGGGCCATGCCGCCGTAGGTGTCGACGATGATCTTGCGGCCGGTCAGGCCGGCGTCACCCATCGGGCCACCGATCTCGAAGCGGCCGGTCGGGTTGATGAGCGCCCGGTAGCTGCTGACGTCGAGGTCCGTGCCGCTGTCGCGCAGCTCGGCGAGGACCGGCTCGATGACGTGGGTGCGGATGTCGGGCTCGAGCATGCCCTCGAGCGAGACGTCGGGTGCGTGCTGGGTCGAGAGGACGACGGTGTCGAGCGACACGGCACGGTCGCCGTCGTAGGCGATGGTGACCTGGGTCTTGCCGTCGGGGCGCAGGTAGGCCAGCTCCTCGCTCTTGCGCACCTGGGTCAGCCGCTCGGACAGACGGTGGGCCAGGTGGATCGGCAGCGGCATCAGCTCGGCCGTGTCGTCGCACGCGTAGCCGAACATCAGGCCCTGGTCCCCCGCGCCCTGCTTGTCGAGGAGGTCGCCGACCTCGCCGGTGCGGTGCTCGTGCGCGGTGTCGACGCCCTGGGCGATGTCGGGCGACTGCGCGCCGATGGAGATCGAGACACCACAGGTGCGGCCGTCGAACCCCTTCTGCGAGCCGTCGTAGCCGACCTCGAGGATGGTCTCGCGCACGATCCTCGGGATCTCGACGTAGGCCGTCGTCGACACCTCGCCGGCGACGTGCACGAGCCCGGTCGTGACCATCGTCTCGACCGCGACGCGCGCCTGCGGGTCGTCGGTCAGCAGGGCGTCCAGGATCGAGTCGCTGATCTGGTCGCAGATCTTGTCCGGGTGTCCCTCGGTGACGGACTCGGACGTGAACAGCCGTGCGGACACTTGCTCTCCCTAGCTCGGGTGCGGGGTGGTGTGTGGGTGATGCGGGGGTCGTATGCGTGCGGCGGGGTGCTGCGCGGGAGCCTGCTCGGGCCTTCCGCGAGGCACGCGCCCACGTTGGGGCGAGAGTCTAGTGCTCAGTCCAGCAGCGGCGAGATGGCGTCCCACAGCGCGTCCGCCACGGCGTCCTTGGAGGCGGGTCCGACCGTGGTCACCTCGTCGTTGCCGCGCAGCATCAGGTGCACGGTCGTGTCGTCCTTGCCGAAGGTCAGGTCGGTGCCCACCTGGTTGACGACCTGGAGGTCGCTGCCCTTGCGGGCGAACTTCGCGCGGGCGTGGTCCATGACGCTGCCCCTGGCGTCGCCCGTCTCGGCCGCGAAGCTGACGACGAGCGGCGCCCGGCCACCGCGGGCGTCGCGTGCCGTCACCAGGGCGCGGACGATGTCGGGGTTCTCGACGAGCTCGACCGTCAGGCCGCCGTCGGGATCGGACTTCTTGATCTTGCTGTCGCTCACCGACGCGGGCCGGAAGTCGGCCGGGGCCGCGGCCATGACGACGACGTCAGCGCCGTCGGCGGCCTCCTCGACGGCGCGCTTGAGCTCGAGGGTCGTCTCCACGGGCACGACGTCGATGCCCTCGGGCACCGGGACCGACATCGTGGCCGCGACGAGCGTGACCTTCGCCCCGCGCTCGGCCGCCGCACGCGCGATGGCCACGCCCTGCTTGCCGGACGAGCGGTTGCCGAGGTAGCGCACCGGGTCGAGCGGCTCGCGGGTGCCTCCGGCGGAGACGACGACGCGGCGGCCCTCGAGATCGCGGATGGGTGCCTCCGCCGGAGCCGGAGCGCCACCCTCGACGATCGCGAGGCACGCGGCATACAACGCCTCGGGTTCGGGGAGACGACCGGCGCCGGTGTCCTTGCCGGTGAGGCGGCCCACCGCGGGGTCGATGACGTGCGCACCGCGCGAGCGCAGGGTGGCGACGTTGGCCTGCGTGGCCGGGTGCTCCCACATCTCGGTGTGCATGGCCGGCGCGAACGCCACCGGGCACCGGGCGGTGAGCAGGGTGTTGGTCAGGAGGTCGTCCGCGAGCCCGTGTGCGGCCTTCGCGAGGAGGTCCGCGGTGGCCGGCGCGACCACGACGAGGTCGGCGGACTGTCCGATGCGCACGTGCGGCACCTCGTGGACCGAGGTCCACACCTCGGTGCTGACCGGCTTGCCCGACAGGGCCGCCCACGTCGGCGCGCCCACGAACTCGAGCGCCGCCGCGGTGGGCACGACCGTGACGTCGTGCCCGTGCTCGGTGAAGAGCCGGAGCAGCGAGCACGCCTTGTAGGCGGCGATGCCGCCGCTCACCCCGAGGACGACACGCATCGGCTGCTCCGGTCTCGTCGAGGTGCTCAGGCCTCGGTGGGCGTCGAGGTCAGCAGGCCCTCGTTGATCTCGCGCAGCGCGATCGACAGCGGCTTCTCGTGGACCTCGGTCTCGACGAGCGGGCCGACGTAGTCGAGCAGGCCCTCCTGCAGCTGCGAGTAGTAGGCGTTGATCTGGCGAGCGCGCTTGGCGGAGTAGATGACGAGCGCGTACTTCGAGTCGGCAACGGTCAGGAGGTCGTCGATCGGCGGGTTGGTGATGCCGATGGGAGCAGCCTGGGTACCGGACACAGTGATCTCGTTTCGTTGGTTTCAGCGGGTGTGAGGTGTGCGACGCGACGTCGACGGCCGCGCGGCCGTATGCCGTCGGCTGGCACACATCAGGGCGGGACTCACCGGTCGGCGCGTCCCGATCTCATCAATGATACGAGTTCTTCGCTGGCCCGACGAACATCGTCGTTGACGACGACCTCGTCGAACTCGCTCTGGGCGGCCAGCTCGGCCCGGGCGGTGGACAGTCGGCGCTCCCGCTCGGCCTCGCCCTCGGTGCCGCGACCGACGAGACGGCGCACCAGCTCGTCCCAGCTCGGCGGCGCGAGGAAGACGAAGAGGGCGTCGGGCCACGTCTCCCGCACCTGACGGGCACCCTGCAGGTCGATCTCGAGCAGGGCGTCGCGACCTTCGCTGATGACCCGCTCGACGGGCCCGCGCGGGGTGCCGTACTTGGCCGCGCCGTGCACGACGGCGTGCTCGAGGAACTGGCCCGCCTCGACGAGCCGGTCGAACTCGTGGTCGTCCACGAAGTGGTAGTGGACGCCGTCGACCTCGCCGGGCCGGGGGCTCCGTGTGGTCATCGAGACCGAGAACCACACGCGCGGGAAGTGGGTGCGGACGTAGGCGGCGATGGTGCCCTTGCCGACCGCGGTCGGGCCGGCGAGCACCGTGAGGCGGCCGCGCCGGGGCGCGTCGTGCTGGGGCTCCGCGGACGAGGCTCCGTCTGCCGCCATCACGGCTTCTCGAAGCGGTGCAGCAGCGCCGCGACCTGGTTGGCGCCGAGGCCGCGCACGCGGCGGGACTCGGCGATCCCGACCTCCGCCATGATCGCCTTGGCCCTGACCCGGCCGACGCCGGGCATCGACTCGAGCAGCTCGGTGACCTTCATCTTGCCGATGACCGCGTCGACCTTGCCGTCCTCGAGGACCTCGGCGAGCGAGCCACTGGAGTACTTCAGCCGGTTCTTGACCGCAGCACGCTCCCGACGGGCGGCTGCAGCCTTCTCGAGTGCTGCGGCCCGTTGCTCCGGGGTGAGCGGTGGAAGCGCCACGGTCTTCGGTCTCCTTGCTGCCTTCGGGAAGCGCCCCGCGCCCCCGTCGTTCTCCACGTCTCGTGATGTCTCCGCCGAACCTAGCGATCTGGCGGCGCGCGCCGCAACGCGGGGGCGGGGGTCCCGCAACCTGCACCTCGTCCGGGCGCCGGCTCCGCCCGGGCGTCAGCCGCGCAGCGACTCGAGGACGCGGTGCGTCTGCGCGACCAGACGGCTCGGGTCAGGTCCTGCGCCGAGGATCTCCCGGCTCGAGGAGGCCAGGACCTGGCCCTGCGCGGGGCCGAAGGTCGCCGCGAGCGACTCGACGGTCCCGCCCTGCGCGCCGAAGCCGGGGGCCAGCACGGGGGTCGCGGCCTCGACGAGGTCGAGCCCGAGGTCGTGGACCGCGCTGCCGACCGTCGCACCGATGACGAGACCGATGCTCCCGAGCTCACCCCGGGCCCGCGCCGCGGCGTTGTCACCCCCGGCGCCTTGGACGATCGAGGCCGCGACGGACTCGCCGCCCCGCACGGCGTGCTGGACACCGGCGCCCTCCGGGTTGGAGGTCAGGGCGAGGACGAAGAGCCCGCGCCCGTGCCGCTCCGCGAGGTCGATCGCGGGGCGCAGCGACTCGTAGCCGAGGTAGGGACTCACGGTCAGCGCGTCCGGCGGGGCGACGGCGTCCGGCCCCAGGTAGGCCTGGGCGTATGCCGCCATCGTCGACCCGATGTCGCCGCGCTTCGCGTCGAGGATCGTCAGCGTCCCTGCCTCGCGCAGCTCGGTGAGCACCCGCTCGAGGACGGCGAGCCCACGGCTGCCGAAGACCTCGAAGAAGGCCGACTGTGGCTTGACCACGGCGACCCTGCCGGCGAACGCCTCGACGCAGGTGAGCGCGAACCGCTCGAGCCCCGCCACGTCGTAGGTCAGTCCCCACGCCTCGACCAGCGCGCGGTGGGGGTCGATCCCGGCGCACAGCGGGCCGTGCGTGGTCATGGCCTCGTGGAGGCGGGCCCCGAAGGCCTTGCTCATGGTCGGTCTCCGTTCGTTCTCGACTGGTTGGGGCTCCGGTGGCTCGCGTGGTTGGGGTCGGCGGGCCTCAGCGGTCGTGCGCGACGCCGACGGCGTCTCAGCGGCCGTGCGCGACGCCGACGGCGTCGGTGAACCGCTCGAAGCCCTTGGCCTCGAGCAGCTCGCACAGCTCACGCAGGACCCGGACCGGGGCCGACGGGTCGTTGAAGACGGCCGTGCCGACCTGGATCGCGCTCGCGCCGGCCGCGACGAGCTCGAGGGCGTCGCGCCCCGTGCGCACTCCCCCGACCCCGATGATCGGCACGGTCCTCATGCGTCCCTCGGACATCGCCTGGCGCACCTGCCAGATGGCGCGGACCGCGACGGGACGGATGCCCGGTCCCGAGAGACCACCGGTGACGCCGCCGAGCTGGGGCCGCATCCGGTCGGTGTCGATGACCATGCCGAGCAGCGTGTTGATCATCGTCAGGCCGTCGGCGCCGGCCTTGACACAGGCCGCCGCGATGGCCGCGATGTCCGTGACGTCCGGGCTCAGCTTCGCGAAGACCGGGATGTGGCGCGGGAGCTGCTCGCGCACGAGTGCGATGACCTTGGCCGAGGCGAGCGGGTCGCAGGCGAAGACGAGACCGCGGTTGGCGACGTTGGGGCACGAGATGTTGACCTCGACGCCGACGACGGCGTCGAAGGCCCGGCTCGCGCGCAGGCTGGCCGCGACGTGGGCGAACTCGGTGCTCGAGCTGCCGGCGATCGAGGGCAGCACGCGGGCGCCCACGGACTCGAGCCACGGCAGGTCCTCGTCGACGAACGCCTCGATGCCCGGCCCCTGCAGGCCGATCGAGTTGAGCATCCCGGAGGGCGTCTCGGCCATGCGCGGGGTGCCGCGACCCGATCGCGGGTCGGCCATCACGGACTTCGTGACGAACGCCCCGAGGTCGGCGACGTCGAAGAAGCGGTGCAGCTCCTTGCCGTTCGCAGCGCAGCCCGAGGCCGTCATGAGCGGGTTGGGCAGGCGGTGCCCGCCCCCGAGGTCGACGGAGAGGTCCACCATCAGTGGCCACCCACCTTCGGGGCGCCGACGGCGTCGTCCGGCACGCGGGCATGACCTCCGTCGAAGGCGTCCCACCGGACGCGGTCACCGCGGAAGACGGGTCCCTCGACGCACGAGCGCACCATCCGCGTCCTCCCGTCGGAGCCGACGACCGGCATGACGCAGGTCATGCAGACACCGACGCCGCAGGCCATCGACTCCTCGACGGCGACCTGGGCCACGGCGCCGTGCGCCTGGGCGACCCGGGTGACCGACTCGAGCATCCCCATGGGCCCGCAGCCGTAGACGACGCCGGCGCCGGTGCGGTCGATGATCTCGGGCAGCGGGTCGCTGACCCAGCCCCGCTGGCCGGCCGAGCCGTCGTCGGTCGTCACGGTGACCCCGTCGCAGCTGCGCCGGGCCTCCACCACGCCGAAGAGCCGGTCCTCGCTGGCCGCGCCGAGGACCATCTCGACGTGACAGCCACGCTCGCGCAGCTCGCCGGCGAGCCAGAAGAGCGGGGCACTGCCGTAGCCGCCTCCGACGAGGACGCAGGCGACGGGGGCGGTGGGCAGCGGGAACGCCTTGCCGAGGGGACCGACGACGTCGATCGGGTCGTGCGGGGCGCGCTCGACGATCCACCGCGTGCCGACGCCGACGGCGGACACGACGATCTCGACGGTGCCGCCGTAGGTGCCGCTGGGGCTGACCTTGTGGATCGAGAACGAGCGCCGCAGCAGCGTCCCGGAGGTCTCGCCCCCGACCGCCAGGGCGACGAACTGACCCGGGCGGGCGAGCTCGGCTATGCCC
>NZ_JBFULD010000230.1:0-6832 GCF_056400505.1 Terrabacter sp. P5_B1 | reverse complement strand
GGACAGGACGACGCCGGTGAAGGCGACGCCCTCGTGGAACGCCTGGGCCGTCTCGACGGCGGCCTGGCCGATCATCGCGTCGAGGACGAAGAGGACCTCGTCCGGCGCGATGGCCGCGCGGATGTCCGACGCCTGCTGCATGAGGTTGGCGTCGACGGCGAGGCGGCCTGCGGTGTCGACGATGACGACGTCGTACTGCTTGGCCCGGGCCTGCTCGATGCCCATCCGGGAGACGGTGACGGGGTCACCGAACGACCGGGTGCCCTCGCCGGAGTCGAGCACGGCGTCGTGGCCGCCCATGTTGCCGCGTTCGGGGGCGAAGACGGGGAGGCCGGCGCGCTCTCCGACGACCTCGAGCTGGGTGACGGCGTTGGGGCGCTGCAGGTCGGCCGCGACGAGGAGCGGCGTGTGCCCCTGGTCCTTGAGCCACTTGCCGAGCTTGCCGGCGAACGTCGTCTTGCCCGAGCCCTGGAGGCCGGCGAGCATGATGACCGTCGGCGGCTGCTTGGCGAAGCGGATCGTGCGCGTCTGCCCGCCGAGGATCGCGACGAGCTCCTCCTGCACGATCTTGACGACCTGCTGGGCGGGGTTCAGCGCCTGGCTGACCTCGGCACCGAGGGCACGCTCGCGCACCGAGTGGGTGAACCGCTTGACGACGGGCAGCGCGACGTCGGCGTCGAGCAGGGCGAGGCGGATGTCGCGGATCGTCGCGTTGACGTCGGACTCCGTGAGCCGGCCCTTGCCGCGGAGGTTCTTGAAGGTCGCGGTCAGGCGGTCAGACAGGGATGCAAACACCGGGCAAGGTTATCCGCTCCGGCGCGTGGGTCCGACCCGGCGCCCACACTGAGGTATGCCGTGAGCCGCGGTTGCGCCGGGAGGTTACGTTGGTCGGATGGCTGACCTCATCGACAAGATCGCGTGGATCCACCTGGAGGAGCGGCGCCTGCTCGTGGCCCGCAACGCCGGCCGCGAGCGCTTCTACCTGCCGGGCGGCAAGCGCGAGCCGGGTGAGAGCGACGTGCAGACGCTGGTCCGCGAGGTCGAGGAGGAGCTGGCGGTCACCGTGGAGGCAGCGACCGCGAGGCACGTCGGCACGTTCGAGGCGCTCGCCGACGCGCGGACGGACGGCCTCCTCGTGCGCCTCACCTGCTACACCGCCGTGCACACCGGCACGTTCGTGCCGTCGCGCGAGATCGAGGAGATCGCGTGGCTGACGGCCGGTGACGGCGACCGGGTGTCCGCCGTCGACCGGCTCGTCCTCGCCCACCTGCACGAGGCCGACCTGCTCGACTGACGGCCCCCGGGCCGATGGAAGGCGGGAAGGAGGCGGGAGGGTGGCTGCGGGTCAGTCGGCGTCGCAGGTGTCGATGATCATCGCGACCGCCTGCGCGGCCCGGGCAGGTGCCAGCTGGCCCCCGCCGAACTCGGTCACGTAGAACGTGTCGAGGGTCTGGCCGGCATACGTGGCGATGTGCGCCGAGCGCACCGACAGCGACGCCCGGGCGAGCGTGATGCCGATGTCCTGGAGCAGTCCCGGGCGGTCGGTGGCGCGCACCTCGATGACCGTCGCGGTGTCGGACGCGCTGCTGATGACCATGGCGCGTGTCGAGTCGACCGATCCCGAGCTTGGGCTTCGCACCCCGGACGACTTGCGTCGCTGCAGCTTGCCCAGCGGCGCGCGGTCGCCCTTGGCGACGCGCMTGAGGTCGCGGCCGATCACCTCGGGGAGCGGGGTCTCGCCGGACGGCGAGTCGACCCACCACTCGTTGACGGCGACGCCGTCGACGGTGCGGAGGATGGCTGAGCGCACGACGAAGCCGTGCGCGGCGAGCAGGCCGGCCGTGTCCGCGAAGAGGCCGGCGCGGTCACGGTCGACGATGTCGATGCGGTGGGCGCCACCGAGGGATGACACGGTGACGTAGGGCTCTCCGGACGCGATGCGGTCGAGGGCGTCGTCGGAGAGCGCCAGGGTCTCGATCGGTTCCACGACGAGAGGCCCCTCTCCTGGGGTGTGGGCGATGAGTGCCGTGCGGCAGGCCCGGTAGAGGCGTTGGACGAGGCCGGCCCGCCAGTCGCTCCAGGCCTTGGGCCCGGCGGCGGACGCGTCGGCCTCGGTGAGGGCGCGCAGCAGGTCGAGCGTCGTGGCCGACCCGTCGACGGCGTCCGAGAGCGCGATGATCGTCGCCGGGTCCTCGGGGTCGCGGCGGGTGGCCAGCTCGACGAGGGTGAGGTGCTCCCGGACCAGTCGCACGACGGTGGCGCGGTCGGCGTCGGTGACACCCATCCGCCGGAGCACCGTGTCGGCGAGCTGGGCCCCGGTCACGGAGTGGTCCTGCGAGCCCGGCACCTTGCCGATGTCGTGGAGCACCGCCGCGAGCATGAGCAGGTCGGGCCGGGCGACGTCGCGGACCATGCCGCTCGCCGCGACGACGGTCTCGATGAGGTGGCGGTCGACGGTGTGCCGGTGCACGGCGTTGCGCTGCGGGCGGCTGCGCACCGCCTGCCACTCCGGGATCCACCGCTCGACGACGCCGGCGAGGTCGAGCCCCTCCCAGACGGTGACGAGCCCGGGCCCCGACGCGAGCAGGTCCGCGAAGAGGTTGCGAGCCACCTCCGGCCACGGCTCGGGCAGGGAGGGCGCGGTGGCGGCGAGGTTCTTCAGCGTCGTCGGCGACAGGGGTATGCCGCCGCGCGCGGCCACGACGGCGGCCCGCAGCGGGGTGATCGGGTCGGACGAGAGGTCGGCCGACGGTCCGAGGACCGCCTCCCCGTCGTGCCGGTAGAGGCCGTAGCCGAGCGGGGCCAGCTGCGGGCGGCGGGGACCGACGCGCAGGGTGCGGGCGCGCTGGGACTGCATGGCGCGGCGCAGGGTGCCGTCGACGGCATACGCGATGGTGCGGGCCGACGTCGAGAGGTCGGTGAGGAGGTCGTCGGCGTCGGTGTAGCCGAGCAGCGCCGCGCACGCGTCCTGGTCGTCGCGGGTCAGCCGGTCCCGGCCGCGCCCGGTGACGACGTGGATCGCGTCGCGGACGTCGAGGATGCGCTCGTAGGCCTCGTCGACCTCGCCGTGCGGGCGGTCGGTGAGCCACGCGGCCGTGAGGGCCCGCAGCACCGACATGTCGCGGAGTCCGCCGTGGGCTTCCTTGAGGTCGGGCTCGATGAGGTGCGCGAGGTCGCCCTGGCGGGCGTGCCGCTGGACCACGGACTCCTGCATCTCGCCGAGACGGGTGCGGGCATTGGCCCGCCAGTCGTGGGCCACCGTCGAGCGGGCGGCGTTGACGACGTCGGCGTCCCCGGCCACGTGGGTCAGGTCGAGCAGCCCGACCGCCGCGGACAAGTCGTCGGAGGCGACGGCGCGGCACTCGGCGACCGTGCGGACGCTGTGGTCGAGGCGCACCCCAGCGTCCCAGATGGGATACCAGAGCTTGTCGGCGAAGGCGCCGACCTCCTTGCCGGAGAGGCCGCGCGGGTGGTGCACCAGCACCAGGTCGTAGTCGCTGAGCGGTCCGCCGTCGCTGCGTGCGAGCGAGCCGACCGCGGCGAGCGCGACACCTTCGTCCCGGCGACCGGAGCACGCCTCGCGCCACAGCTCCTGGAGCCATCCGAACCCGAACTCCGCGAGCGCCCCGCGGCGGGTCTGGCCCGCGCCGGGCGTCGCGAAGGTCCGGGTGCCGGCGAGGTCCAGACGTCGTGTGGTCACATCCGTCATGTCAGGTCTCGCCGTCCCCTTGAGTCGGTTCTGTTGGTGTCTCTGGTGCTCGCCGTGCCGTGCAGCGGACCGCGGCGCTCAGAGGGCGGCGACGCCCCGCTCGCCGGTGCGGACCCGCACCACCTCGTCGACCGGGACGGACCAGATCTTGCCGTCCCCGATGCGACCGGTCTGCGCGGCCTTGAGGATCACGTCCAGGACGTCCGGGGAGTCGATGTCGTCGACGAGGACCTCGAGACGCACCTTCGGCACGAAGTCGACGGTGTACTCGGCGCCGCGGTAGACCTCGCTGTGGCCGCGCTGGCGGCCGTAGCCGCTGGCCTCGCTGATGGTCATGCCGGCCACCCCGAAGGCCTCCAGGGCCTCCTTGACCTCGTCGAGCTGGTGCGGCTTGATGATGGCGGTGATGAGCTTCACGCGGATGCCCCTTCCTTGGCGGACGGCTCGTCGGCGACGGGCTGTCGGGTTCGTTCGGCCACGACGCCCGAGGTGGGCAGACTACGGCTGCCACCCGTGAACGAGCCGAGGTCGTACGCGGTCTCCGCGTGCTCCAGCAGGTCGATACCGCTGACCTCCTCCTCCTCGGAGATGGTGAAGCCCATGGTCTTGTGCAGGACCCAGCCGATGGCGAAGGTCACCACGAAGGAGTAGACGAGCACCGCGACGGCCCCCAGGGTCTGGGCCCAGAGCTGTCCCAGGCCTCCGCCGAGGAGGAGACCGTCGTTCATCTCGAGGCCGGCCGTGCCGGTCGGGCTGTTGGTCGCGTCGGCGAGGAAGCCGATGAGCAGGGTGCCGATGAGGCCGCCGACGAGGTGCACGCCGACCACGTCGAGGCTGTCGTCGAAGCCGAAGCGGAACTTGAGGCCGACGGCGAGGGCACAGCCCACACCGGCCGCCAGACCGACGACGAGGGCGCCCCACGGGGAGACGGTGGCGCAGGCCGGGGTGATGGCGACGAGGCCGGCGACGACACCCGAGGCCGCACCGAGCGAGGTGGCGTGGCCGTCGCGGATCTTCTCCGTGATGAGCCAGCCGAGCATGGCCGTGCAGGTGGCGCCGAGGGTGTTGACCCAGACGCCCGAGGCCAGCGTGCCTGCGCTGAGGGCCGAGCCGGCGTTGAAGCCGAACCAGCCGAACCACAGGATGCCGGCACCGATCATGACCAGGGTCAGGTTGTGCGGACGCATCGGCTCCTTGGGCCACCCGACCCGCTTGCGGAGCAGGATCGCGAGGGCGAGGCCCGCGACACCGGCGTTGATGTGGATGGCTGTGCCGCCCGCGAAGTCGTAGGCGCCGGCGCCACCGAGGAAGAGCCCGTCGGCCTTGTTGGCGATCCAGCCGCCCGTCTCGGCCGCGAAGCCGCTGAAGGCGAAGACCCAGTGGGCCGCGGGGAAGTAGACGAGCGTCGCCCAGATCACCGTGAAGACGGTCCACGTGACGAACTTGGCCCGGTCGGCGATCGCGCCCGAGACGAGAGCCACGGCGATGATCGCGAAGACGACCTGGAAGGCGACGAAAGCACCACCGGGGATGCCGCCCGCCGCCGGCGCGCCCGCGCTGGCCGGGACGTAGCCGTAGATGGCGTCGAGCACGCCCTTGAGCCCGAAGTGTTCGAAGGGGTTGCCGAGGAGACCGAGGCCGACGTCGTTGCCGAACGCCTCGCTGTAGCCCCAGAGGATCCACACCGTGCCGACCGTGCCCATGGTGATGAACGACATCATCATCATGTTGAGGACGCTCTTGGTGCGGACCATGCCGCCGTAGAAGAGGGCGAGACCGGGGGTCATGAACAGCACCAGAGCGGCTGCTGCGAGGACCCACGCGGTGTTCCCGCTGTCGGTGAACGGCGTGTCTGCCGTCACGAAGGTAAGTGCGCTCATGGCGAGAACGATGGACGGGCCGGATGTCGGGCGACGGCGTCGTTTGTTACAGCCTTGTCAACAACCGGTGGGCGCTGTTAGCGGCTGGTTTCCGCCACAGCGGCTGTCCGGATCGTGGACTCCCCTGCCCACGCTGCGGTCACGCTCGCACGTATGCCGCCCGGCTGAGCCGGGCGGCATACGTGTTCGAAGAGGGTGGACGGAGGCGCGTGGTCACATGACGATGGCGTCGACGAAGGCCTCGGGGTCGAAGGGGGCGAGGTCGTCCGGTCCCTCGCCGAGCCCGACGAGCTTGACCGGGACGCCGAGCTGGCGCTGCACCGCGACGACGATGCCGCCCTTGGCGGTGCCGTCGAGCTTGGTCAGGACGATGCCGGTGACATCGACCGCCTCGGAGAAGACCTTGGCCTGCATCAGGCCGTTCTGGCCCGTCGTGGCGTCGAGGACGAGGAGGACCTCGTCGATCTCGCTCTGCTTCTCGATGACGCGCTTGACCTTGCCGAGCTCGTCCATGAGGCCGACCTTGTTGTGGAGGCGGCCGGCCGTGTCGATGATGACGACGTCGACCTCCTCCTCGATGCCGGCCTTGACGGCGTCGAAGGCCACGGCAGCGGGGTCGGCGCCGTCCTTGTCGGACCGCACGGTGGCGACGCCGACACGGGCGCCCCAGGTCTCGAGCTGGTCGGCCGCCGCGGCGCGGAAGGTGTCCGCGGCACCGAGGAGGACCTCGCGGTCCTCGGCGACGAGGACGCGGGCGAGCTTGCCGACGGTCGTCGTCTTGCCGGTGCCGTTGACGCCGACGACGAGGATGACGGCGGGCCGGTCGCCGACGCGGCTGCTCGCGATGCGGCGGTCCATGTCGGGCTGGACGAGCGTGAGCAGGTCGTCGCGCAGCCAGCTGCGGACGGTGGCCTCGTCGGTGGTGCCGTCGACCTTGACGCGGGTGCGCAGCGAGTCGACAAGCTCCATGGTGGCCTCGACGCCGAGGTCGGAGGAGATGAGGGTGTCCTCGACCTCCTCCCACGCCTCCTCGTCGAGCTTGCCGCGCGAGAGCAGGGCGAGCAGGCCCTGCCCGATCGAGGAGTTGGACCGGGCCAGGCGCGCCCGGAGGCGTTGCAGCCGGCCGCGGGCGGACTCGGGCCGCTCCAACGCGGCCGCGGGCGGCTCGGTCGGCGCAGCCGGCTCCTCGATCTCGACCTCGGCGGGGGCGCCCGGCGCATCGGGGGGCGCGACGGTGTCGGTG
>NZ_JBFULD010000229.1:0-10404 GCF_056400505.1 Terrabacter sp. P5_B1 | reverse complement strand
TCCATGCACAGAGGTCAGCGACCGGGCACTCGTCGCAGCGGGGTCCCCGGGCCACACAGACGAGCGCCCCGAGCTCCATGACGGCGACGTTCCACGTGTTCGCCGCCGCCGGCTCGGCCGGCATCGAATCTGCCGCCAGCTGCGCCTCGGCGCGGTTGAGCGTGAGGTTGGGGAAGGCCTTGCCCTCGCGGGTTCGCGCGAGGACGCGCCGGACGTTCGTGTCGACGACGACCTCCGGGATGCCGAAGGCGAAGCACGAGACGGCTGCCGCCGTGTAGGCGCCGACGCCCGGCAGGGCCAGCAGGCCTTCGGGGGTGTCGGGGACCTCGCCACCGTGTCGCTCGACCATCGCGCGGGCCGCCTCGTGCAGGCGCAGTGCGCGACGTGGGTAGCCCAGACGGCCCCAGGCCCGGACGGCGTCACCCGGCGCCGCGGCGGCAAGGTCGGTGGGAGTCGGCCACCGGTCCATCCACTCGCGCCAGATCGGCTCGACGCGGGCCAAGGGCGTCTGCTGCGACATCACCTCGGAGAGGAACACCCCCCACGCGCTCGCGTCGGGCTCGCGCCACGGCAGGTGCTTGCGGCCGGACTCGGCGTACCACCCGTTGACTCGCTCGTGGAGCAGCGACAGCGGGACCTCGCGGGACGGCATACGGACACGCTAGTGAGGGCACGACCGGGCGGCGCCTTCGGGGCACCCGCCCGCAGGGCCGTGGGGCCCGTGAGCGTTCAGACGTAGCGTTCGAGGATGCTCGACTCGGCCAGGCGCGAGAGACCCTCGCGAACGGCTCGAGCCCGGCCCTCGCCGACACCGTCGACGAGCATGAGGTCCTCGATGCCGGCCGCGAGCAGACGCTGGAGCGACTCGAAGTGCGTCACGAGCCGGTCGACGATCGCGGTCGGCAGGCGCGGCACCTTGGTCAGCAGGCGGTAGCCCTGTGGTGAGACCGGGAGGTCGAGGCTGTCACCGACGACGGAGAAGCCGACGGCACGAGCACCCGCAGCGAGGTCGAGCAGCTCGACCGCGTTCAGCGCCTGGAGGTTGTCGAGCGCCTCGTCGACGTCGAGCCCGGACTTCGTCGCCGGCAGGTAGTCCCGGATGACGAGCTCGCGGTCGTTGCCGAGCCCGCCCACGAGCTCCTCGAGCTGCAGGCTGAGCAGTCGCCCGTCGGTGCCGAGCTCGACGACGTAGTCCTGGATCTCGGCGGAGATGCGCCGCACCATCTCGAGGCGCTGCAGCACGGCGGTGACGTCGCGCACCGTGACGAGGTCCTCGATCTCGAGCGCGGAGAGGGTGCCGGTGACCTCGTCGAGCCGGGCCTTGTAGCGCTCGAGGGTCTGCAGCGCCTGGTCGGCGCGCGACAGGGTCGTCGGCGACCCCTCGATGACGTGCCGCAGGTCCCCGACGTAGAGCGCGACGACGCCCATCGACTGGCTCACGGAGATGACGGGGTAGCCGGTCTGCTTGGCCACGCGTTCGGCCGTGCGGTGACGGGTGCCGGACTCGGTCGTCTCGATGCTGGAGTCGGGCACGAGCTGAGTGGCGGCACGCAGGATGCGGGTGCCCTCGCGGTCGAGCACCACCGCGCCGTCCATCTTGCACAGCTCCCGCACGCGCGTGGCCGAGAACTCCATGTCGAGCACGAAGCCGCCGGTGCAGATCGAGTCGACGACTCGGTCGAAACCGAGCACGATGAGGGCCCCGGTGCGACCGCGAAGGATCCGTTCGAGGCTGTCACGCAGCTCCGTCCCGGGTGCCACCGCCGCGAGGGCCGCGCGCAGCAGCAGCTCGTCGTTCCGGTCCATCACTTCCCTGTTCGCAATGGGGGCGCCGAGCACGTCCACCCGGTCGCTCGCAGTCTAGACGGTGCCAACGGCGGCTGCGCTCGTCGACCGCCCACCGGCGAGGCGGCCCATGGCCTCGATGGCACGCGGCACGTCGGCGACCTCGACGGCACGGATGCCGGGGGGCACGACGGAGCCCGACAGGCTGCCAGCGGGGACGAGCGCATGACGGAACCCGAGTCGGGCCGCCTCCGAGAGCCGACGGTCGAGCCCGGTCACCCGCCGCACCTCTCCGGCGAGCCCGACCTCGCCGAAGGCGACGACGTCGGTGGCCAGCGGCCTGTCGACCACGGACGAGGCGACGGCGCAGACGATGGCGAGGTCGGCGGCAGGCTCGGTGATGCGGACGCCGCCGACGGTGGCCGCGAAGATGTCGCGCGAACCCACCGGCGCACCGGCCCGCTTGTCGAGGACCGCGATGATCATCGCGAGACGCGACGCGTCGAGACCGCTGGAGGTGCGTCGGGGTGACGGCAGGGTCGAGGGCGCCACCAGCGCCTGCACCTCGGCCACGAGCGGCCGGCGGCCCTCGAGCGTGACGGTCACGCACGTGCCGGGCACCGCGTGGTCGCGGGTGGACAGGAACAGCCCGCTCGGGTCGGCGAGGCCGGTGATGCCGGTGTCGGACAGGTCGAAGCAGCCGACCTCGTCGGTGGGGCCGAAGCGGTTCTTCACGGCCCGCACGAGGCGCAGCCCGGAGTGGCGGTCGCCCTCGAACTGGATGACGACGTCGACGAGGTGCTCGAGCAAGCGGGGACCGGCGATCGAGCCGTCCTTGGTCACGTGCCCGACGAGGAGCACGGCGACACCACGGGACTTGGCAGCGGCGATGAGGCTGCCCGTGACCTCGCGCACCTGGGAGACGTTGCCGGCCTGGCCCTCGACGTCGGCACTCGCGATCGTCTGCACCGAGTCGACGACGAGCAGTCCCGGCGAGCGCGCCTCGACGTGACCGAGCACGGTCGCGAGGTCGGTCTCGGCGGCGAGGTAGAGCGTGTCGGCCATCGCCGAGATGCGTTCGGCGCGGGTGCGCACCTGGGCCGCGGACTCCTCCCCGCTGATGTAGAGGACCTCGGAGCCGGACCGGGCCGCGCGGGCGGCGACGTCGAGCAGCAGGGTCGACTTGCCGACCCCCGGCTCACCCGCGACGAGCACCACGCCACCGGGCACGAGGCCGCCTCCGAGCACGCGGTCGAACTCGGCGACCCCGGTCGGTCGCGCGGCAGCCCGCGTCAGGTCGACGTCGGCGATGCGCTGGGCCGGGGTGGTGACGGGTGCCGCGGCGGTGCGCGCCGCCGCGGGTGCGCCCGTCTCCGCGACGGTGCCCCAGGCCTGGCACTCTCCGCAGCGGCCGACCCACTTTGCGGTGGTCCACCCGCACTCCCCGCAGCGGAAGCCGGGGGTGCGTCGCGTCGTCGTCCTCGTAGCCATGGCACGACCGTACGGCGCGGGTGCGACATCGCTCCGCGGGGCCGGCCGCACAGCCGTGAGAAAATGGCTGCATGGAATCGGTTCTGCCCTATGTGCTCGCCATCGTCCCGACGGTCGGCATGGGCACGCTCTTCTACTTCGTCATCAAGAGCATCCTCGAGGGCGACCGTCGCGAGCGTCTCTCCCAGGCCCGGTGGGAAGCCGAGCACGACCGGCGGGTCTCGTCACCCCACGTCGCGCACACCGAGCCGTCCACTCCCCCGCCGGCGCCGAAAGAGCACTGACCACCGAATTCCGGCGCACGACCGGMGTGGAGCAGACGCAGCCACCCCCTCGTCCCCGCAGGTCGCGTCCCCGCAGGTCTCGTCACCCCACGTCGCGCACACCGAGCCGTCCACTCCCCCGCCGGCGCCGAAAGAGCACTGACCACCGAATTCCGGCGCACGACGCGCCATGCCGCGATGTGCGCCGGAAATCTTCGCAGACGCCGTGACGCGCCACATTTCACTTTCGAACAGCTGTCATTGCTTTCGGAGTAAATGCATTGTCGGGCTCGAGGCGGTAAATTGATCTCGCCCGCGAGTCACGCATTCGCGGAACGCCCCTCCCCAAACCCGATTTCAGATGGAGAAAAATGGCTCAGCGTGTCGAAGTGGTGTTGATCGATGACATCGATGGTGGAAATGCGGCCGAGACGGTGACTTTTGCCCTCGACGGCGTCACGTACGAAATCGACCTGTCCGACGAGAATGCCCGCAGGCTGCGCGACGACTTCGCGACGTGGACCGGTCACGCGCGCCGGGCGGGCACGGCCAAGGCCGCTTCGCGTCGCCGCGCGGGCGCCGGTTCGGGGGCCGCGAAGCGCACCGACCTCGCCGCCGTGCGCGAGTGGGCCCGCGCGAACGGTCATGACGTCTCGGACCGCGGCCGCATCTCGGCCGACGTCCAGGCGGCCTACGACAAGGCGCACTGACCGAACCGGTCAGCAGACGCGTGAGAGGGCCCGGCACACACGTGCCGGGCCCTCTCGCGCCTCCGTGGCGAGCGTCGTGTCGAGCGCCGTGGCGAGCGCCGTGACCGCTCAACCGGTGATCTCGGCGGCCAGGTCCCCGTCGCGGGCGACGCGCTCGAGGACCTCGTCGGACGTCAGCTGTGCGAGCTCGCCCCCGTCGGCGCCGGCCTCGATCTCGTCCCACGAGCGCGGCGCAGCCACGGTCGGGCGCTCCCGGCCGCGCAGCGAGTAGGGGCACACCGTCGTCTTGGCGGCGACGTTCTGGCTCCAGTCGAGGAAGATCTTGCCGGGCCGCAGCTCCTTGGCCATCTTCCACACGACGAGGTCGGGGTGGGCCTTGGTCAGCTCCTGCGCGAGCTGCTGGACGGTGTCGCGGATCTGGTCGCTCGTGTGCGCTCCGGGCAACACGGCATACAGTTGGAGCCCCTTGCTGCCACTGGTCACGGGAAGGGTGTCGAGCCCGATGCCACTCAGCCGCTCGCGGACGATGAGCGCGACGCGGGCGCACTCGTGCAGCCCGGTGCCGGGCCCCGGGTCGAGGTCGATGACGAGCCGGTCGGGACGCCGCGCAACGGCGTCGCGCCCCTCCCCCTCGTAGCGCCACTGGTGCACGTGCAGCTCGAGGGAGTTGAGGTTGGCGAAGTACGTCAGTGCCGCCAGGTCGTCGATGAGCGGGAAGACGGGGTCGCGCCCGACGCGACGGATCCACGCCGGCGTGCCCGCGGGGATGTTCTTCTCGAAGAACTGCATGTCACCGACCCCGTGCGGGAAGCGGATCCGGGTGACCGCGCGGTCGCGCAGGTGCGGCAGGATGACCGGCGCGATGCGCGCGTAGTAGTCGAGCACCTGGGCCTTGGTCGTGCCGGTGCGGGGATACATCACCTTCTCGAGGCTCGACAGCTTCATCCGCCGGCCGTCGACCTCGACCGTGACCTTGGTGGCCTCGTAGGGCATCACTCACCGTCCCCGTGGTCGTCGACGTCGCCGGGAGTGAGGTCGCTGCGCAGGCCCTTGTATGCCGGCTGGCGCAGCTTGCCCTGCCCGCTCAGTCCCAGCGACTGGACGTCGGCGACGAGGACCGGGTGGACCCAGGTGGCGCCGGCGGAGTCCTCGACGGGGACGTCCGTGGCGAAGGGTGATTCGGTGGACGTCAGCGACTCGAGGTCCCGCATCAGGGCCTGCCCTGTCTTGCCGGCGAGGCCGGAGCCGACGCGTCCCAGGTAGCGCAGACCGCCGGGGCTGGGCACGCCGACGAGCACCGCTCCGAGGCGACGCGACACCGTGCCGGTGGACTCGGGGCGCCACCCGCCGATGACGACCGAGACCGTGCCCCGGTGGGGGGCCTTGAGCCACAGGGGCGACCGGAGTCCGGGGACGTAGACCGAGTCGACGCGCTTGGACACGATCCCCTCGAGACCTTGCTCCTTCGTCGCGGCGTGGAGCGTCACACCGTCGGCGAAGGTCGGCGGCGTCTGCCACCGGGGGCCGGCGAGCTCGAGGCGTTCGAGCGTCGCGCGGCGGTCGGTCCAGGGGCGCGACAGCAGCTCCACGCCGTAGAGCCGCAGCAGATCGAACGTCATGAGGGTGACCGGTGCGGCCTCGGCGAGCATCGCCGCACGCCGTGTGTCGGTGACGTGGAAGCGTTCGGCCATCGCGGCGAACGACGGGATCCCGTCCCGCATCGAGACGATCTCACCGTCGAGGAGCATGTCGGCGTACTCGTCGGCGAGGCCGCGCAGCTCGGGAAAGGCGACGGTGACGTCGCGTTCCGTCCGCGAGAAGAGACGGATCTCGCCGTCGTTCACATCGGCCAGCACCCGCATACCGTCCCATTTCACCTCGTGCTGCCAGCGGTCGCCGACCGGAATGGTCGTCGAAGACGTCGCGAGCATGGGGCGCATGGGTGCATTCTTGTTCCCATGCGAGCCATCTGGAAAGGCGCCGTGTCGTTCGGCCTCGTCAATGTGCCGGTTCGACTCTTCTCGGCGACGGAGAACCACGACGTGCAGTTCCGGCAGGTTCACGAGAAGGACGGCGGCCGCATCAAGTACCAACGCGTCTGCTCGATCGACGGCGAGGAGGTGCCCTACTCCGACATCGCCAAGGGATATGAGGCAGCCGACGGGCAGATGGTCGTGCTGACTGACGAGGATCTCAAGAGTCTTCCGACCCGGTCGACCAAGGAGATCTCCATCGAGAAGTTCGTGCCGTCCGAGCAGATCGACCCGCTGCTCTTCGACAAGAGCTACTACCTCGAGCCCGACAAGACCGGGCTCAAGCCCTACGTCCTGCTCCGCGACGCGCTCGAGAAGGCCGACCGGATGGCGCTCGTCACCGTGTCCGTGCGGACCCGGATGACGCTCGCGGTGCTCCGGGTGCGCGACGGCGTCATCGTGCTCCAGACCCTGCTGTGGGCGGACGAGGTGCGCGCCCCCGAGTTCGAGTCGCTCTCGGAGGAGACCCACGCGACGGCCAAGGAGCTCGCCATGGCRTCCTCGCTCGTCGACTCCCTGTCGGGCGACTACGAGCCGGAGGAGTTCGAGGACGACTACGCCGAGGCCGTGACGCAGCTCGTCGCGACGAAGATCGAGGGCGGCGACATCACMGAGACTCCCGAGGCCAAGGGCGAGGAGACCGAGGTCGTCGACCTGCTCGCGGCCCTGCAGCGCAGCGTCGACAAGGCCAAGGCGGTCAAGACCGCCGGCTCGTCCAGCGGGTCCGGCGCGTCGGAGACCGGCGCGGCGACGGAGACCGCGACGAAGACCGCGGCCAAGGCCGCCGCCAAGAAGACGACGACGAAGGCCGCCGCGAAGAAGACGACGGCCAAGAAGACCGCGAAGAGCACGACGAAGAAGGCGGCCACGAAGAAGGCGAGCTGACCCGAGCCGCCGGACCGCAGCCCGCGCTGGCGACGTTGGTCACGCCGGACGGCATACGCCCTCTCCCGGCCACCCGCTGCGCGAGGATGACGTGGTGCGGACGGCGACGATCGACGAGCTCACCCAGCGGCTGCGGACCCTGCCCGAGAACCCTCGTGTCGTCGTCAGCGGCAACATGGCGGTCCCGTGGGAGGCGGTGCGGGCTCTCGACGCCGCACAGCCGACCTACGTGCTGCACGCGCTCAACGCGCCCGCGGGGCTGCCCACGCGCGAGGGCGTGACCGCCGAGACGTGCTTCGTCGGTCCGGGTATGCGTCGGCACCCGCGCCTGCGCTACGTGCCGTCCCGTCTCTCGCTCGTCCCGCTGCTCTTCGGGCGGGCGCTCCAGCCGGACGCCGTGCTGCTCCACTGCGCGCCACCGCGGCACGGCCAGGTCAGCATGGGCCTGGAGGTCAACGTGCTGCCGGCAGCGCTGGAGGCGTGCCGCGCCCGAGGCGGGCTCGTCGTGGCCGTCGTCAACCCGCAGATGCCCTACACCTTCGGCGACGCGGAGGTGCCGACCGAGCACATCGACCTCATGGTCGAGATCGACTCCCCCATGGCGTCGCTGACGGCGGTGTCGCCGGACCCCGAGAGCCGGGTCATCGGTGAGCGAGTGGCGGCCATGGTCAAGGACGGCGCGACGATGCAGCTCGGCATCGGCGCCGTGCCCGACGCCACGCTCGCCGGACTGACCTCGCGCCGCGGCCTGCGCATGTGGACCGAGATGTTCTCCGACGGCGTGCTCGCCCTCGACGAGGCGGGCGCGCTCGACCCCGACCACCCGCTCGTCACCTCGTTCAGCTTCGGCTCGACCGACCTCTACAGCTGGCTCGACGGCAACCCGCGCGTGCGGATGATGCGCACCGAGAAGACGAACGACCCCGGCCTCATCGCCTCGCAGCGGCAGATGACGTCCGTCAACACGGCGCTCGAGGTCGACCTCTTCGGCCAGGCCAACGCCTCGCGCATCAGCGCCCGCATCCACTCGGGGTTCGGCGGACAGACCGACTTCATCGTCGGGGCCCTGCACTCCCCGGGTGGCCAGTCGTTCATCGCGCTGCGATCGTGGCACCCCAAGGCCGACGTGTCGACGATCGTTCCGCTGCTGTCCGAGCCGGTGACGAGCTTCCAGCAGAGYGCCATCGTCACCGAGCACGGCGTCGCCCCCCTCTGGGGTCGCAGCGAGCAGGACCAGTGCCGCGACATCATCGAGGAGTGCGCCCACCCCCGCGTCCGGGACGACCTGTGGGAGGAGGCGCAGGCCCTCGGCCTGGCCTKATGTCCCCTGAGCCTTCCCGGCCCCACCGCGAGCGTGTGCCGTCCGGCCCCGTCCCGTGGGCGGGCGGCTCGTAGGGTGGCGCCATGAGCCAGACGCCCCCGCCCCACACCCCCTCGAACCGCGACGGACGCCCGGTGGCGGTCGTCACCGGGGGCACCCGAGGCATCGGGCTCGCGATCGCGCGGGACCTCGCACCGACGCACCACCTCGTCATCGGTGGCCGCAGCGCCGAGTCGGTGGCCGACGTCGTGGCGTCGCTGCCGTCGGCCGAGGGGCTCGTGGCCGACCTCGCCGACTGCTCGCCCGGCGGGTCGCTCGCGGCCGCCCTCGAGGGCCTCGTCCCGCACCTGGACCGGGTCGACGTCCTCGTGCACTCCGCGGGCGTCCTGCGCAACGGCACCGTCGCGGAGTCGCCGGTGCGGGACTGGGTCGACTCGATGACGGTCAACGTCGTCGCCGTCGCAGCCGTCACCGGGGCCCTCCTGCCCGCCCTGCGCTCGGCGCACGGCCTCGTCATCACGGTCAACTCGGGGTCCGGCCTGACGGCGAGCCCGGCCTCCGGCGCCTACTGCGCCTCGAAGTTCGCCCTTCGCGCCTTCAGCGACTCGCTGCGCCTCGAGGAGCGCGAGCACGGTGTGCGTGTCACGTCGCTGCACCCCGGCCGGGTCGACACGGACATGCAGCGCGAGCTCGTCGAGTTCGAGGGCTCGGACTACGACTCCGGCGCCTACCTCGACGTCGCCTCGGTCGTCCGGGCAGCCCGCCTCGCCGTCGACGCCGGCCCGGACGCGAGCGTCGACATGATCTCGGTGCGACCCCGCGGCTGGCGTCCCGCCACCGCCTGAGCCCACCTCCTGCGCCCCGGAGGGGCAGGGCTCAGATGCGGCTGGCTCCGCGCGTCGGCACGAGCGCGAGCCGGGCGAAGGCGAGCGCCTCGGCGAGGTCGACCTCTCGCTGCGCGCCCCCGACCTTGCGGGTCGAGACCTCGACGACGACCTCACCGTCCCACCGGCTGTCGGCCAGGTGCTCGAGCACGGCGGCGCAGGGCTGGGCGCCGCGGCCCGGGACGAGGTGCTCGTCGAGGAACGAGCCGAGACCGTCCGCCAGGTGCAGGTGTGCGAGTCGTGGGCCGAGGCCGTGCGCCATCGCCAGCGCGTCGGATCCGGCGGTCGCCGTGTGCGACAGGTCCAGCGTCACGTTGTCGTAGGGCTGGTCCACCGGGTCCCAGTGCGGGAGGTATGCCATGACGTCCCGTCGCGCCGTGCGCCAGGGGTACATGTTCTCCACGGCGAGCCGGATCCCGGACTCGCGCTCTCGCCGCGCGACCCCGTCGACGAACCCGGCGGCATACTCCCGCTGCCAGCGGAAGGGCGGGTGCAGCACGACGGTGCCGGCTCCGACCTCGAGGGCGAGGTCGATGGAGCGGTCGACCTTGCCCCACGGGTCGGTGCCCCAGACGCGCTGGGTGAGCAGCAGGGTCGGGGCGTGCACCGAGACGATCGGCAGCGCGTGCAGCTCGGACAGCGCCCGCAGCGCTCCCGCCTCCCGCGTGACGGGGTCCGTCCAGACCATGACCTCGATCGCGTCGTAGCCGAGCCGCGCTGCCGTCGCGAAGGCGGTCGCCGCGTTGTCGGGGTAGAGCGAGGCGGTCGACAGGCCGACCCGGATCGTCATGCGGCCATTGTGCGCCACGTCGCCGGGCAGGCTCGGACCGGTCCACGCCGGTCCGCGAAGGTCCGCGCACGTCCGTGCGCGCGGCTTCAGGACCCGGACGTCACGAGGTCAGGTGGTCGAGGCGCCGGAGGATGAGACCCTCGCGCAGCGCCCACGGGCAGATGTCGAGCTGCTCGACCTGGAGCAGGTCCAGGGCGGCCTCGGCGACGAGCGCGCCGGCATACAGCTGCCGGGCTCGCCCC
>NZ_JBFULD010000228.1:0-6914 GCF_056400505.1 Terrabacter sp. P5_B1 | reverse complement strand
ACCGGGGACTGGGCGGCCATGAAGCGGTCACTCCTGGCCGGGGTCGCCATGTTCGCCCTCTTCTTCATCCTCGTGCTGATTGCCCCGGCTGGAGGAATGGGTTTCGGCGACGTGAAGCTGTCGGGCCTCCTCGGGTTGCTCCTCGGGTGGCTCAGCTGGGGTCACGTCCTGGTCGACACGCTGGCCACCTTCGTCCTCGGCGGCGTGGTCGCAGTGGCGCTACTGATCACTGGACGGGCACGCCGGGGCAGCACCTTCGCTTACGGCCCAGTCATGCTGGTGTCCGCGTGTGCCACGATCAACATCTTGGCCGGAGCAGTTGGTGCCTTGCTGTGAAGGCCATTGATCCGAGCAAGACACTCAGGAATGGGTCACCGGGGAAACTCGCCACCGCAGTCGACTCCGTCCTGACTCCCGAGCGACTCCGTGTCTACTCGGCGGTGCTCGTCATCGGGTTCGGGGTGTCGCTGGCCCTTTCGTGGGCCCTTCCCGGCGGCCAGACGCCTCTTCCCGACTACGCTGCCCGCTGGACCGCGGGCCGGCTGCTGTTGGACGGGCGTCTGGGGAGCCTCTACGACCCCGCCGTCCAAGCCGCAATGCAACAGCAGGAGCTGGGCTCGACCGGGCTGTCGTGGTTCGTCTCACCGCCCTTCGTGGCGATCCTCTTCGCACCGCTTGCCGTCGTCCCCTATTGGCTCAGCTGCGCGTTGTGGAGTGCCATCTCGGTCGGCGCGCTGTTCCTCTCGCTCCGATTGCTGCAACCCCTTGCGCCCTCGGTCCTGAAAGAGCGCTGGGGATCGGTCATCTGGCTGATCATCGCGTCGTACCCAGTGCTGGAACTGGTGGGCGGCGGGCAGGACACGACACTCGTCCTTCTCGCCATCGTCCTCGGAATCCGTCTGTTGAACGCTGGATGCGACCTCGGAGCCGGCGGAGTGTTGGCTCTCGGGTGTATCAAGCCACAACTCGTGTTCCTCGTACCGGCCCTCCTGCTGTGCCAGCGAAGGTTTCGCGCCCTGTCGGCGTTCTTCAGTTTGGGGATGGCCTTGGTCGCCGTCTCGATGTTCATGGTGGGCCCTGATGTCTTCCATTCGTGGTTGGAGCTTCCTCACTCCCAGCCCTACGCCACAGCCGTACAGCAGGATCAGGCGTGGAAGGCGGTGAGCGCTTCCGCGTGGCTCACTGCCGTCGCCCCGCCAATCGGGGGTAGCTCGATGCAATGGGCTACGACTGCGGTGGGCTTGGCATTCTGCATACCGGGCATCGTTGCTGTCCGAAGTCGCGGAGTCGTCGGCCTCACAGACTGGGCCCTTGTGTTGGCCGTTACCGTCGTCGCCTCCCCCCACTTCATGGCGTACGACCTCGTTCTTGCAATCCCTGTCCTCATGGGGTTGGCCGAGTGCGCGTGGACGGCCGTCACGCGCGTCAGCCTCGCCGTCACGTTCGTTCTGCTGTGGCTCATCGCACCGCTGCACGCCCTCGTGGGCTCGGCCCCATGGCCGCTTCGCGCAATCGGCGCTCCGTGGGCAGCTCTTGCGTTCATCGTCCTCTGGAGAACGCTCGTTCGCCATTCACGCTACTCGAACGAGGCCTCCTGCCCTCGACCCGGGAGGGCCAGGTAGGGGACCGGCTCGTGATGCGGGTCGCCGCTGGAGGTGAAGGACCCCACTACCCGGAGGCTCTCCCCGACGAGGTGCTCCGTAGAGACGGCTGACCGTCCCGGCTATGACGCCCTGGACGCCGTTCATCCGGGTCCGGCGCGCACGGCACCCGCATGCGGTCAAGGCAGATCTGGCGAGGGCGATGGCCCCTGAACAGACTCCGCCCACTCCCGCACGCGAATGTAGTGGCGCAATTGCGCTCCTAGGATTGATGTCCTTCAGTCGGATTTGCCCGCGTCGCAGGCGATCTCATTCACTGCTTCCCTTTTGGCGTGAGCCATCTATGGTCCTCCCAGGTCTGCTCAGCGATGCGGTTGGACATACCGGCGGATGGAGCCACCCGCCTCGATAGGCTGGACCTGGGTTGGCGCCGTGGTGCGCGGACCCAAGGTGTGCCGGGAAGTCTGGTCGGCGTCCGATGACCCATCCCCGAAGGGACCTCCGGTGAGCGACCCGCACTCCTCCACCAACCCGACGACGCAGCCGATGCCCGGCACGACGGACCGGCTCCTCGGCCGTGGCAGCTGGCGCGAGGCTCGCTACGTCGCAGACCTCCTCCGCACCGAGACCGTCGGTGGCGCCATCCTCCTCGCGGCCGCGGTCGCCGCCCTCGTCTGGGCGAACTCGCCGTGGCGAGAGGGCTACGCCACGCTCCGCGACACCGTCATCGGTCCGCCCGCGCTGCACCTCGACCTGTCCCTCGGGACCTGGGCGGCCGACGGCCTCTTGGCGGTCTTCTTCCTCGTCGCCGGCATCGAGCTCAAGCGCGAGTTCGTCGCCGGTGACCTGTCCGACCGGCGCAAGGCAGCCCTGCCGATCGCCGCCGCCGTCTGCGGCGTCGCCCTGCCTGCCGTTCTGTTCGTGGTCACGGCCACGCTGATGAGCCAGGGCGACAGCGCGAGCGAGGTGGACGGCATACTCCGCGGCTGGGCCATCCCGACCGCCACTGACATCGCCTTCGCACTGGCGGTGCTCGCCGTCATCGGCACGCACCTTCCAAGCGCCCTCCGGTCCTTCCTGCTGACCCTCGCGGTCGTCGACGACCTCATCGCCATCACGATCATCGCCGTTTTCTACACCGATACCGTCAACCTCATCTGGCTGCTGGCCGCCGTTGTCCCCCTCGCCGCGTGGCGCCTCCTCCTCGAGCGGAAGATCACCAATCCCTTCGTTCTTGCGGTCCCCGCCTTGCTCGCCTGGGGCTTCGTCCACTCGAGCGGCGTTCACGCGACGGTTGCCGGCGTCCTGCTCGGCCTCCTGGTCCCCGTCAGCCGTGAGGTGGAGGACGACCCCGACCGGCACTCGATGGCGGAGCGCATCGAGCACCGCATCCGTCCCTTCTCTGCCGGTTTCGCGGTCCCGGTCTTCGCGTTCTTCGCTGCCGGCGTCACGGTGGTCGGTGGCGGCATCGGCGCCGCCCTGCGTGATCCGGCCGCGATCGGTGTCGTGGTGGGCCTCGTCGTGGGCAAGACGATCGGCGTCCTCGGCGGCACGTGGGCGGTCGCCCGGTTCACCCGTGCCGAACTCGACGAAGACCTTGCCTGGACCGACGTCTTCGGACTCTCCGTGCTGTCGGGAGTGGGCTTCACCGTCAGCCTGCTCGTCGGCGAGCTCGCCTTCGGCAACGGCTCCGAGCGGGACAACCACGTCAAGCTCGCCGTCCTCTGCGGCAGCCTCATTGCGGCCTTGCTGGCGACCATCGTTCTCCGCCTGCGCAACCGGCACTACCGGCTCGTGGAAGCTCGCGAGACCGCCGACCTCGACCACGACGGGGTCCCCGACGTCTACCAGGCCGAGGGACGGCTCGATCCGGCGTGATGGTGCCGGGCGCGCACGTCCGGGTACGGACTGCACAGTAAGGTTGCACCGGGCAGGCGCGACCGCACACACACCAACGAGCACCGAGGAAGTGAGCCGATGAGCACGGACCCCCGGCAGGAGCGGACACTGGGCCAGCTGGTCGCCTCCGCGACACAGGACATCTCGACGCTCGTTCGCAGCGAGATCGCCCTGGCCAAGGCTGAGGTCTCGGTGCAGGTCAAGAAGGCGGGCGTCGGCGGAGGCCTGCTCGCCGGAGCGGCCGTCGTCGGCTTCTACTCCGTCTACTTCATCTTCATCACGATGGCCGAGGGCATCCAGGCGCTGGGGCTGCCGCGCTGGCTCAGCTTCCTGATCGTCACCGTCTTCATGCTCATCGTGGCGGGCGTGCTGGCCCTACTCGGCGTCAGGAAGATGAAGACCGTCAAGCCGACGCCGGAGAAGACGATCTCCGAGGCTCAGGAGACGGTCGCGGCGCTGAAGTCGGCGGCCGAGCACCCGGGCACCACAGTCCCGGCACCTCGCCCCGCGTGGGACCGCAAGGACCTCCCGGCGACGCCGGCCGTCAGCGCATCTGCTCCGACGACAGCCGTGACGTCGAGCAACGGCGCCACGGCCAGCACGCCGGACCCGTCCCGCGACGCCTGAGCCAGCCGCCACCCGACCCGCACCCATGTCCGTCGACGCTGCCTTCGTCAATATCGACGGACCCTGGGAGCACCGCTACGTCTCCGCCAACGGCGCCCGCTTCCACGTCGCCGAGATCGGGGACGGGCCGCTCGTGGTGATGCTCCACGGCTTCCCGCAGTTCTGGTACGCGTGGCGACACCAGATGATCGCCCTCGCCGACGCGGGCTACCGCGTCGCCGCGATGGACCTCCGCGGCTTCGGCGGGTCCGACAAGCCGCCCCGTGGCTACGACACCTACATGGCGACGCTCGACGTCGACAGCGTCATTCGCGCCCTCGGCGAGAAGGACGCCGTTGTCATGGGCCAAGGTCTGGGCGGCTGGATCTCCTGGTGCATGCCGACACTGCGCCCCGACGTCACACGCGCCATCGCCGCCCTGTCGATGCCACACCCCCGGGTCATGCGCCACGCGACGTGGAGCAACCCCAAGCAGCGGCGCGCCTCGGCGTGGATCGCCGGGCTGCAGAAGCCCTTTCGTCCCGAGCGCGAGATGGCCGCGTCGCACGACTACGTCGAGGGCCTCCTCCGCTCGTGGGCCTCGCCCTCAGGCACCTTCCCCACGGCGGAGGACGTCTCCCGCTACGGCGACGGCATGATGATCCCCTTTGTGGCCCACTCGGCCGCGGAGCACTACCGCTGGCTCGGCCGATCCTCCGTGCGCCCCGACGGCCCACTCTTCATGCGGCGGATCCGTCACGCGATCCGCGTGCCCGTGCTGCAACTCCAAGGCACTGACGACGGCTGCGTCATCGCTGCCGTGACCCACGGGTCCGGCGCGTTCGTGCCCGGCGACTACCGGCAGGTCAAGGTCCCCGGCGCCGGACACTTCCTCACCGAGGAGGCGCCGGACAAGGTCAGCGCCGCCCTGGTCGCGTGGCTCGGATCCCTTGGCTGACATGGAGATCGAGCTGCCCGACGCCGGCGGGGTCACATGGTCGGTGTGCGTCCGTGACGGATCAGGTATGCCGTTGGGCGCGGTCGGCGAGGACGTGGCCTTGCGCACGGCGTCCGTCGGCAAGGTGCTGCTCCTCATAGAGACGGCCCGGCTCATCGCGTCCGGCGAGCTCTCCCCCGACGAGCCGCTGACCCGGTCCGTCGACCTCTGGGTCGGCGACTCCGGCCTGTGGCACACGCTCTCCGTCGAGACGCTCCCCCTCATCGACGTCGCAACCCTCGTCGGAGCCGTCTCCGACAACCTGGCGACCAACGTCCTGCTCAGCCGCGTCGGGCTGGCCGAGGTCGCTGCTCGTGCCACGTCTCTGGGCCTGCGCGCCACCGCTCTGCACGACCGGGTGCGGGACGTCCGCGAGGCCGATCACCCCACGACGCTCTCGACCGGCACCGCGGGTGAGCTCAGCGCCCTCATGTCCCGCCTCGCGTCCGACACGGCTTCGGGTCCCGCTGCGGATCGGCTCGTGCGGCAGTGGCTCTCGGCCAACGTCGACCAGTCGATGGTCGGGTCTGCCCTCGTCGAGCAGGGCGGCTTGGACCCCATCGCCCACCATTCGTCGCTGGGGCTACCCACGACCTTCTGGAACAAGACAGGGACCGACGCCGGGGTCCGCGCCGACGCCGGTGCTGTGACGGCTGGCGCCCGGACGGTCACGTGGGCCGCCATAGCCAACTGGGAGCCCGCGCCRGGAACCACGCTCGATCACTTGACGGTCTGGGCAGTCCTCCGCGGGATGCGCCACATCGGTGAGCAGGTTCTCACCCAGCTCTAGACACCCTGTCGCCGGACCCCTCCGCGCTTCGGGCAGCGGTCACACGGCGCGCTTTACCAAGAAGATACCAATTGGCGATTTTGCCAACATTTGGTAAACGGTGTACCTAGACTCCGCCTCATGGGCCACAGGGGGACGGTCGGTCGCAGGGGACCGAGTGGTGGGATGGCCACCTCGGCCGCAGTGCCGACCTTGGTGGGCTGGGCTCTCGGCATCGCCGTCACAGCAGCCATCCTCGGCACCCCCTACCTGCTCTTCGCCTACCACGACCCACAGCTGCATCTGGTCCTTGACTCCGCCGACACCGGCGTCGCCCTGCTGGTCGCCTTCCTGATCTGGGGCCGGTACCGGCGCAGCGGGCGCCTGCAGGATCTGCTGCTGGCCGGCGGGCTCCTGCTCCTCGCAGTGGCCGGACTCGGAATGACCCTGGGCCTGCACCTCCTCGGCCTCGACGACGGGCGCGCCGACGTGTGGCTGCCTGTCGCCATCCGCGTGGTGGGCGCAGCCCTGGTCCTCGCCGCGGCCGTGGCAGGCGCGCGCCTGGTCCCCGACGGCTGGACACGGCCTCTCAATGTCCTCCCCTGGGCGACCGTCGTCTTCGGTCTCGTGCTGACCTACGTGTTACGCGGATCGCTCCCAGTTCCGCTGGCCGCCACGCCTCCTGCGTCTGCCGAGCGCCCGGTCATCGCGGGACACCCGGCCCTGCTCGTCACCTACGGCGTGACGGCGGCCTGCTTCGCAGCGGCCTCGGTCCTCTTTGCGGCAAGGGCCGGTTCGCGCCCCGGGGGGCGAGACGAGCTGCTCCGCATGCTTGGTCCCGCCTTCGCGCTGGCAGCCTTCGCGCGCCTGAACTACCTACTCTTCCCGTCGCTGTACAGCGACTGGCTCTACACCGGCGACCTGCTGCGAACGGGGTCGTATGCCGTTCTCCTCGTCGGCGCCGCCCGCGAGATCAGCCACTACTGGTCTGCCCAGGCCCGCGCGGCGGTGCTCGAGGACCGCCGCCGGCTCGCTCGTGAGC
>NZ_JBFULD010000227.1:0-6917 GCF_056400505.1 Terrabacter sp. P5_B1 | reverse complement strand
CTTGCTCGCGCGGCAGTCGTTGAGCTGCTTCAGGTAGTCGTCGCGCTGCTCGATGAGCGAGCGCATCTCCGCCACGATCTCATCGAGGAAGTCGTCAACGTCCCGCTCCTCGTAGCCACGACGGAACTGCGTGGTCTGGAAGTGCTTGTTGAGCACCTGTTCAGGCGTAAGTGCCATGTGTCACCTCGATGCAGACGTAATGGTTCGGGCCAACGCTATCCAACCTTCCGGTCGCGAACCAAAGGCAGGCTCGCGGTCCGGTTGTCGACACCGGAGCCCGCGCAGCGGGCGACAGGTGGCCACCTGTCGGTCAGAACAAGCTCGGCACGTTGAGAGCGAGGGAGGTCAGCAACATCAGGACGAGGAAGCTGAGATCAAGTCGGACGCCGCCGAGGTTCGGCGACGGGATCACCTTGCGCAGGGCGCGCAAGGGAGGGTCGGTCACGGTGTAGACCCCCTCGGCCACGACGAGGACGACCCCGGAGGGGCGCCACGACCGAGCCAGCACCTGCACCCAGTCGATGACGAAGCGACCGATGAGGGCGATGAAGAAGGTGAAGATCACCACCCCGTAGATGGTCCAGAACGCGTCCATGTCCGTCAGTGTCCCTGATCTTGCGGCCGGAGTGATAGTCGGGGTGCACGTCGACGCCAGCCGACCCCGGCTCACCGCTCCAGGTCGGGGACCGGCGCGCTCAGCTCTGGTTGAAGAAGCCGCGGTTCGAGACCGCGGGCGTCTCTGCCTCGTCGGCGGAGATCTCGACGTGAGCCGGCGACAGGAGGAACACCTTGGAGGTGACGCGCTCGATCGTGCCGTGGAGGCCGAAGACGAGCCCAGCCGCGAAGTCGACGAGACGCTTGGCGTCGGCGTCGTCCATGTCACTGAGGTTCATGATGACCGGCACCTGGTCGCGGAACCACTCGCCGATGTTCTTGGCCTCGTTGTAGGTGCGCGGGTGGATCGTCGTGATGCGGTTGAGCGAGCCGACCTCGACGTCGCGCACGACGGCAGCCACTGGCCGCTTGGTGGGCAGCTGAGTCACCGCTGCGGTGTGCTCGGTGTCGTCGTAGCGGTCGGAGTCGTCGTAGGCGTCGTACTCGTCGTAACGCTCATGACGCTGGTCCTCCTCGCTCAGTCCGAGGTACACCATCGTCTTGCGCAGTGCCCCTGCCATGGCCAGCTCCCAAACGTCGAATTGTGATCGTCGCCGACGTTACAGAAGTGACGGGCGCGAACCGAGGATTGCGGTCCCGACACGCAGGTGTGTCGCGCCGTGGCGCAGCGCCGCCTCGAGGTCGGCGCTCATCCCGGCGGAGATCCAGTCCGCCCTCGCGTGCCGAGCACGTATGCCGTCCGCGACGTCGTGCAGGCGGGCGAAGGCCTCGTCGGGGTCGGCGCCGAGCGGTGCGACGGCCATGACGCCACGCAGCTCGAGAACCGCCGAGGCCGCGACGTCGTCCGCGAGGGAGTCGGCCTCGAGTGGCAGCACGCCACCGCGTGAGGTCGCGCCATCGAGGCTGACCTGGACGAGCACCTCCGGGCGCCGGTCGGCGGCGTGCGCACCCTTGACAAGGGGGGCCACGAGCTTGGCTCGATCCACGGATTCGACGACATCGGCGTAGCCGGCGACATGAGCGGCCTTGTTGCTCTGGAGCTGCCCGATGAAGTGCAGTGTCAGGTCGTGCGCGCCGGACTCCGAGAGCGCGCGCCGCACCTCGCGGAACTTCTCGCTCGCCTCCTGGTCGCGGTTCTCGCCGAAGTGCCGGACCCCCAGCCGGTGGAGGAGCAGGACGTCAGAGGCCGGGAAGTACTTCGTGACGACGACAAGGGTCACGGCCTCGGGGTCGCGGCCCGCCTCGGCGCAGCCGCGGGCGATGCGTTCGTGGACGGCTGCGAGGTTGTCACGCAGCTGTTCCAGTCGCGGCTGCGCGTCGCCCGTCACGCCGAGACCGCGCGGCGCACGACCACGCCCGCGAAGCGGCCGGTCCGACCGTCGCGCCGATAGGAGTAGAGGTCACCACTCTCGCGCGTGCAGCCCGGAACCCATTGCACCGCGACGTCGGCCGCAGCCAGCTGTTCGACCACTCCCGCGGCGACGTCGATTGCCGGGGTCCCTCTCCATGAGCGCGCCGCAGACGCCGGAGCCGTCCGGGCGGCAGCGTGGGCCATGTCGGCAGGCACCTCGTAGCAGCGCCCGCAGACCGACGGCCCCACCGTCGCGGACACGGAGGTCGCACCGAGCTCGCGCATCGCGGTCACCGCACGCCCGACGATCCCGCTCAGCATGCCGGGGCGACCGGCATGGACGGCTCCGACGACCCCCGCCCGGACGTCGTGCAGCAGGACCGGGACGCAGTCGGCCACCAGCACGGCGAGAGCAAGGTCGGTGGCACGAGTGACGATCCCGTCGACAGCCGGCGCCTCACCGGCCCAAGGACCGTTGACCTCGACGACGTCGGTGCCGTGCACCTGGTTCATGAAGACGAGCCGCTCGCGCGACAGGTCGACCTCGTGCGCCAGGGCCTCGCGGTTGGCCTCGACGTCGGCGGCCGCATCCCCGACGTGGCCCCCGAGGTTCAGGCCGGCAAACGCCCCGCCGCCGCGGCCTGCCGACCGGCCGGTGAAGGCCATCTCGACAGCGTCGGCGGGGCGGTCGTGGTCATCGGTCTCGATGGTCGTGCGCCAGTAGAACACGAGCCGACCCTACGACGGCCTACTTGAGGAAGTCAGGGACGTCGAGGTCGTCGCCCTCGTCGAAGGTCACCTGGCGGGGCGGCTGCTGCACCGGCTGCGCTGCCGCAACCGGTGCGTGGTGCTGCGGCTGCTGCTGGGTGGACTGCTGGGTCGACTGCTGCGTGGGCAGCTGGTGAGCCTGCTGGGAGACGGGCTGCGACGCACCGTTGGAGTGGGCCGGCTGCGCCTGCTGGGGCGCCGGCGCGGCCGCCCGCTGCTGCTGGGCCTGCTGCGGGCGTCCCATGACCTGTCCGAGCGCACGGTCGTCGTGGCGCTGGGTCGGACCGCCGCTGTCGAACCCGGCCGCGATGACCGTGACGCGGACCTCGTCGCCGAGCGCGTCGTCGATGACCGCACCGAAGATGATGTTGGCCTCGGGGTGCGCCGCCTCCTGGACGAGACGGGCCGCCTCGTTGATCTCGAAGAGACCGAGGTCGGAGCCACCCTGGATCGACAGGAGCACTCCGTGGGCACCGTCGATGGACGCCTCGAGGAGCGGGCTGCTGATGGCCAGCTCGGCGGCCTGGACCGCGCGGTCCTCGCCCCGTGCGGAGCCGATGCCCATGAGCGCCGAGCCGGCGCCCTGCATGACCGACTTGACGTCGGCGAAGTCGAGGTTGATCAGACCCGGCGTCGTGATGAGGTCGGTGATGCCCTGGACACCGGAGAGCAGGACCTGGTCGGCCGAGCGGAAGGCGTCCATCATCGAGACGTTGCGGTCACTGATCGAGAGGAGTCGGTCGTTGGGGATGACGATCAGGGTGTCGACCTCCTCGCGGAGGCTCCCGATGCCCGACTCGGCCTGGTTGGCGCGGCGGCGTCCCTCGAAGGTGAACGGACGCGTGACGACACCGATGGTGAGCGCGCCGAGCTGACGGGCGATACGAGCCACGACGGGCGCGCCACCGGTTCCGGTGCCACCACCCTCACCCGCGGTGACGAAGACCATGTCGGCCCCCTTGAGGACCTCCTCGATCTCCTCCGCGTGGTCCTCGGCGGCCTTCTTGCCGACCTCCGGGTCGGCCCCCGCTCCGAGGCCACGGGTGAGCTCACGACCGACGTCGAGCTTGACGTCGGCGTCGCTCATGAGCAGCGCCTGGGCGTCGGTGTTGATGGCGATGAACTCGACGCCCTTTAGGCCGACCTCGATCATGCGATTGATGGCATTGACGCCGCCGCCGCCGATGCCGACGACCTTGATGACGGCCAAGTAGTTCTGCGGTGCTGCTGCCACGAGAGTGGGCCTTCCTGACTGGTGATGCCGTGTTGCCGGGTGGTCTGGGGATGGGAGGTGCGTGGTGGGTCCGGTTCGACTGGAGCATGTGGCCCGCAAACCCTCAACGTGAAGGTAAAGGTTACGGTTTGGTCACGAACTGGTGCCCCGACGGTATGACGAGCCACAAGGTCGTTCAACCCACGAGGCGGCGTGTCGTCCCGGGGATTACCCCAATTCCAGGAACCGAGCCCCACACGTCACACCAGCACCACCGGACACGAGGTCCGGACCGCCGGGGACCACTCTCCCACGCGCTTGCTCGTGCCCGGGAATCCGGGTCCCGGACCGCCCCCGCAGGTCAGCGCGTGACGGGTGACGACGGGACGCTGACGTCGATCGTCGACCCCGGCTCCCCCAGCAGGATCTTCACGAGCTTCGCCTTGCGCCTGCCGTCGTCGGCGCCGCCCCAGACGACCGTCTTGGGTGACCCACCCTTCGCCGTGACGGTGAAGGAGACCTGGTCGGCTGCCGACACGGACACGCCGGAGACGTCGGCACGCAGCGAAGGGTCGAGCGACCCGAGGGCCGCCAGCGCCGCCTCGACACCCGCCTTGGTCACCTGGGCGGCTCCCGAGCTGACGAGCGGCACGTCGGCCGGTGCGCTGCCGACGGTCCGGAAAGTGTATCCGTCGCGATCCACGACGTCCACCTCACCCTTGGGGTTGCGCACCGCGAGCACCGCGACGCGCGGGGTGACCGTGATGACGACGGTGTCGGGCAGGCTCCGGCTCACCGAGACGCTGCTCCAGGCACGGTCCGCGAGCAGACGGGTGGTGACGGCGTCGGTGTCGACCCGCATGAGCGGTCCCCCGAGGGGCACCTTGGCCACGCTGCGCACCCGACCCGACGCGGTGGCACCGACCCCGTGGACCTCGACCTTCGAGGCCGTCAGGACACTGCTGAACCATCCCAGCCAGGCGACGAGGCCGCCGAGGACCAGCACGGCCGCCAGGACACCGGCGACGAGGCGGGGCCGCCGACGTGCTGCCGCAGCGCGGCGCTCGAAGCGCCTGCGTGCGGAGGCGAGTCCGGTACCCGCGACGCGACGGCGAGACGAGCCTCGCTCGAGCATCACGGCGACCCACCCCCGAGGACCCGCAAGACCTCCGGGCCGACCATCGTCACGTCGCCCGCGCCGACCGTCAGCACGAGGTCACCGGCTCGAGCCAGGGCCGCCACCGTGTCGGCGACGGCCGACCACGAGGGCACGTAGTGGACGTCGGCCTCCGGCCGGGCGGCTGTCACCGCGTCGGCCACGAGCCGGCCGGACACCCCCGGCAGGGGGTCCTCCCGGGCGGCGTAGACGTCCATGACCACGACGACGTCCGCGGGCGCTAGACCCGACCCCAGCTCGGCGGCGAAGTCACGCGTCCGACTGTAGAGATGCGGCTGGAAGACGACGACGAGGCGCCCGCTGTCCCCGACGAGGTCCTTGGCGGTCTCGACGACCGCAGCGACCTTGCCGGCGTTGTGGGCGTAGTCGTCGACGACGACGACGCCCCCCGCTTCGCCCTTCGGCTCGAACCGCCGTCGCGTGCCGGTGAAGGACGCGAGGCCGGCGATGACGCGGTCGGGGTCCTCGTCGAGGCCGTGGACGGCCGCGGCATACGCGGCCGCGGCGTTGAGCGCGTTGTGGCGACCGGGCACGCCGAGCGTCATCCGGCGATCGACGCCTGCGTCGCGCAGGGTGACCGAGGAGGTGACGCCGTCCTGGCGGTGCTCGCCCAGCACGACGCCGGACGTCGGGTCGAAGCCATAGGTGAGCACGCGCGTGCCGGCTGCCCGGGCCCGCTCTGCAAGGGCCACGGCGCCGGCGTCGTCCGCGCACGTGACGAGCAGTCCGCCGGGGCGGATCGTTGCGACGAAGGCGTCGTAGGCAGCCTGCACAACCTTGAAGTTCGAGTAGAAGTCTAAGTGATCCGGCTGCACATTCGTGACGATCGCGACCTCAGGGCCATAGACCACGAACGAGCCGTCGCTCTCGTCGGCCTCCACGACGAAGATGTCGTCGGCGCCGTCGTGGGCGTTCGTGCCGTGTTTGGCCAGCTCGCCGCCGACGGCGAAGGACGGGTCGAGGCCGCAGCCCTGCAACGCCACGGTGAGCATCGACGTCGTCGTCGTCTTGCCGTTGGCTCCTGCCACTGCGACCGGCCGCCGACCCTGCATCAGTGCGGCGAGACCCTGCGCCCGGTGGAGCACCGGCACCCCCCGCTCGCGCGCTGCCACGAGCTCCACGTTGTCGTCACGGATCGACGAGCTCATGACGATGGCGTCGGCTCGCTCCTGGTGTGCCTCGTGGAACCCGACCCAGACGCCGGCGCCCTCGCTCTCGAGGGCCTTGAGGACGGGGACGTCCTTGGCGTCGCTGCCGGTGACCCGGATGCCGCGGGCCAGCATGATGCGTGCCACGCCCGACATCCCGGCCCCTCCGATGGCGAGGAAGTGCACGCGTCCGAAGTCGGCGGCACTTGGCACGGGCGCCCGGAAGTCGAAGCGCGCCGCAGCGAACGGGTCGTCGACGGTGGGGGTGCGCGGCGTCCGGTTCACAGGCTCTTCCTGCCTTCTGCCGCCTCGTCGACCAGGTCGGCCAGGGCTTCGTCGGCGGCAGTCTCACCGAGCGCGCGGGCAGCAGCCGCCATGGCGCCGAGGCGCGCGGTGTCGGCCGCCAGGGGCAGCAGCTCGGCATCGACCCACGCAGGGGTGAAGGCCGCGTCGTCGACGAGGAGACCGCCTCCGGCTGCGACGACCTCGAAGGCGTTGAGCCGCTGCTCACCGTTGCCGACGGGGAGCGGGACGTACACGGCCGGCAGACCCACGGCCGTCAGCTCGCACACCGTGTTGGCGCCCGCGCGCGCGACGACGAGGTCGCACGCGGCATACGCCAGCTCCATGCGGTCGGCGTAGGGA
>NZ_JBFULD010000226.1:0-6940 GCF_056400505.1 Terrabacter sp. P5_B1 | reverse complement strand
GATATGGGGCTGCGGGGCGGCCGGGAAACGGCGACCCGCGGCGCGGACGCCCCTCGCTGCCGCACTTCCCCGGGTCCCCTGCGGATAACCTTCCGCGTATGCCGTCGACCAGCCCCGCCGCCGACCCGACCACCGCGCCCGCTGCACGGGATGCTGGTGGTGCCGTCCTCGACCTGTCCGCCGACGTCACGTCGCTCACCGCGGCCGTCTGCGACATCGAGTCGGTCAGCCAGGACGAGGCACCCCTCGCCGACGCCATCGAGGCCGCCCTCCGGCCGCTGGCCCACCTCGAGGTGACCCGGGACGGCAACACGGTCATCGCGCGCACCTCGTTCGGCCGTGCCGAACGCGTCGTCCTGGCCGGGCACATCGACACGGTCCCCCTGACGTCGGTGCCCAACCTGCCCACCCGCCGCGTCGACGGCGAGCTGTGGGGCCGTGGCACGGTCGACATGAAGGGCGGCGTCGGCGTCATGCTGCGGATCGCCGCCCAGGTCACCGAGCCCAGTCGTGACCTCACCTTCCTCTTCTACGAATGCGAGGAGATCGACGCGAGCTTCAACGGGCTCGCCCGCGTCGCCGACAGCTCGCCCGAGCTGGTGACCGGCGACTTCGCGGTGCTGCTCGAGCCCACCAACGGTGCCATCGAGGGTGGCTGCAAGGGCACCCTGCGCGTCGAGGTCGTCACCCAGGGCGTCGCCGCCCACTCGGCCCGGCCGTGGAAGGGCCACAACGCCATCCACGACGCGGGCCCCGTCCTGACGCGCCTGGCGGCCTACGAGGCCGAGACCATCACCGTCGACGGCCTCGACTACCACGAGGCGCTGCAGGCGGTCGGCATCAGCGGCGGCATCGCCGGCAACGTCATCCCCGACCGGTGCACCGTCACGGTCAACTACCGCTACGCGCCGGACAAGAACACCGAGGAGGCCTTCGCGCACGTGCGCCAGGTCTTCGAGGGCTTCGACGTGACGTTGAGCGACGCCGCCGACGGTGCACGCCCGGGCCTGCACCTGCCCGCGGCCAAGGCGTTCATCGACGCGCTCGGCGTGACCGTCAACCCCAAGGAGGGGTGGACCGACGTCGCGCGCTTCTCGGCGCTCGGCATCCCGGCCGTCAACTTCGGTCCCGGCGACCCCAACCTCGCGCACATGGACGACGAGCGCTGCCCCGTCGAGCAGTACGTCGAGGCCGAGGCCGCCCTGCTGCGCTGGCTCCGCTGACCTCTCCGCATAGGGTGGCGCTGTGACCGATTACCAGCCTGCACCCGTCACACCAGGGAGTCCGTCCGAGGACCGGCGCCAGACCGGCCCGGTCATGCTGCGCCGTCAGAAGGTGCCCCGGACGACGACCGACCAGCGACTGCTCGAGGGGCGCGAGCCCAACGAGTGGCTGCACGCCGATCCCTGGCGGGTCATGCGCATCCAGTCGGAGTTCGTCGAGGGTTTCGGGACGCTGTCCGAGCTCGGGCCGGCGGCCGCCGTGTTCGGCTCGGCGCGCACGCGACCCGACGACCCGGCATACGCCATCGGTGTCGAGGTCGGCCGCCTGCTCGCCGAGGCGGGGTATGCCGTCATCACCGGTGGCGGGCCGGGCGCGATGGAGGCGGCGAACAAGGGTGCCTTCGAGGCGCGGGGGACGTCGGTCGGGCTCGGGATCGAGCTGCCCTTCGAGGCCGGGCTCAACGAGTACGTCGACCTCGGCATCAACTTCCGCTACTTCTTCGCCCGCAAGGTCATGTTCCTCAAGTACTCCCGCGGCTTCATCGTGCTGCCGGGCGGGTTCGGCACCCTCGACGAGCTCTTCGAGGCGGTCACCCTCGCGCAGACGCAGAAGGTCACCGAGTTCCCGATCGTGCTCATGGGCGTCGCCTACTGGCAGGGGCTGATCGACTGGATGCGCGACACGGTGCTCGGCAACGGGATGATCAGCCCGACCGACCTCGACCGGATCATCCTCACCGACGACCCCCACGAGGCCGTCCGGGCGATCCGCACCTACGAGGGGCCCCCCGCGTGAAGTGGTTCATCCTCCTCATCGGGATCGTCGTCCTGTGCTTCGTCGTCGCCCTCATCCTCGGGCTCGCCGGCGGTGGCCTCGGGCGGGGCACCACGAGCCTGAGCCACGAGCCTCTGCCCGACGAGCCGATCCGCGACTCCGACTTCGACGACCTCGTCTTCGACGTGGGTGCCCGCGGCTACCGGATGAGCCAGGTCGACGGGGTCGTCGACCGCCTCCGGCGCGAGCTTCGCGAGAAGGACGCGGAGATCGCGGTGCTGCGCGGTGACGACGGAGCCGCCGATCCCGCCGATCCCGCCGATCCCGCCGATCCCGTTGAACTCGTTGAACCCGTTGAACCTGTTGAACCCGGAGCGGCGCTCGGACAGTCCGATCCGACGGTCGGCCGCGAACGCACCACATGACCGAGGCGCTCGCCCTGCAGCCTCGACGCGACTTCGTCGGCTGGGTGTTGGCGGTGTACGCGCTGGCCCGGGTCGTCACGACGACGATCCTGCTGCTCGTCATGCAGCACCAGGTGCCGTCGGGCATGACCGGCGGGAACGACGTGCCCGTGTCGTACTTCCCGTTCACCGCGCTGTGGGACGGCCAGTGGTACCAGACGATCGCGCAGCACGGCTATCCCTCCACGCTCCCCACGAGCGAGGGCGGGGCCGTCCAGCAGAACGCGTGGGCGTTCTACCCGCTCTTTCCCCTGATGGCACGAGCCGGCATGGCGGTGACCGGGCTCGACTTCCCCGCCGTGGGCTCGACGATCGCGCTGTTGTGCGGCGCGGGTGCAGCCGTGCTGATGGGCCTGCTCCTGCGTGAGCGCATCGGCGACCCCGCGGCATACCTCGTCGTGGCGCTCTGGGCGAGCTTCCCGGCGTCGGTGACGCTGCAGCTGGCCTACACCGAGTCGCTGGCGATGCTCCTGCTCGTCGGCTACCTCTACGCCCTGGCCCGGGAGCGCTGGCTCGTCGCGACCGTCGTGGCCCTGCTCGTGGGCCTCTCGAGACCGATCGCCGTGCCGCTGGGGCTGGTGACGCTCGTCGTGGTCGTCCTGCGCTGGCGCGCGCGCCGCGAGCGGCCCCTCACAGCCGGGACGTATGCCGCCATGCTCGCCGCGCTCGTCGGCTGCGGTGTCGCCGGGCTCCTGTGGCCCGCGATCGCCTGGTGGCGCACCGGGGTCCGCTCGGCCTACACCGACACGATGGCCACCTGGCGCGGATCGGGGACCGTCGAACCGTTCACGCCCTGGGTCGGGATGTCGACCTACGTCTTCGGCGACACGTGGGGTCCGGTGATGCTCTTCGTCGTGCCGCTCGTCATCGTCGCGGTGGTCGCCGGCCCGTGGGCTCACAATCTTCGCGCCGACCTGCGCACCTGGACGTTGGCCTACCCGGCCTATCTCGCGGCCGTGCTCGACCCGTTCACGAGCATCTTCCGGTATCTCATCCCGCTCTTCCCGCTCCTCGTCGTCGGGCTCGGGGCCGGCTGGGCCGACCGCCGCGGCAACACGTGGCAGCGTCTGCTGTGGCGCTTCGTGCCGCTGCTGGTGCTCTCCGTCGTCGGGCAGTACTACTGGACCGAGATCCTCTGGCGCTTCATCCCCCCGAGCGACTACCCGCCGTGAAACTGAACGGTCGCAGTGCCGTTGCCACCTGAATCCGCCGGGTAGCGACGACCTGCAGACTGTCTGCCGGGTCGTCCTGCGTCTGGGCGTGCCAGGACCCCTCCAATTGCAGGACGATGGAGCGGACCACGAGCCGGGCTCGCCCCCACTCCCTCCGCGTTCCCAGGCGTCCACACCCCTTCATGGTCTCTGGCACTCGTCCACAGCGGGGACCTCCGGCCACGTCGGAGACGGAGCGGCCAGTCAGCCTGAGGCCATGCACCTACCGGACCCCATACTTGCGCTCGCTCGGTCCCAGCACGGCGTCGTCACCCGTCGTCAGCTGCTCGAGGCCGGCCTGACACGCGACACGCTGCGGTGGCGCGTCGGGCGCGACTGGCGGTTGTTGCTTCCGGGCGTCTACGCCTTGCAGACCGGCTTGCCGACCCAGCACCAACGGCTCACCGCTGCCCTGCTGTCCGGCGGGGACGGAGCCTGGCTGGCGGGCATGACGGCAGGGGCCCTGCACGGGCTCAGGTCGTGCTCGGTCGGGCCGCCCGTCCGCCTGCTTGTTCCCGCGCCCCGCAGATCACGTCGGATCGCGTGGGTCGACATCCGGAGCACCACGCTGACGGGCGAGCCCGTCCTCGAGCGCGACGGGCTGCGTCTCGGTTGCCTGGCGCGAGCCGTCGTCGACGCGGCGGCCGAGACCCCGGACGAGCGGACGGCCCGGGCGCTGGTGATCGAGGCAGTGCAACGTCGACTCGTGCGGCTCGACGACCTCGAGCACTGGGTCGACGCTCGCGGTCGCTCGGGAACCGTCCGCCTACGACACATGTTGGCCGAGGTGGCGGCCGGCGCGTGGTCGGTGCCCGAGTCCGACCTGCTCGCACTGGTCCGTACCTCGCCCAGCCTTCCGTCCCCACTGGCGAATCCTGTGCTCATCGGGCCCGCAGGAGAAGAGCTGACCTCGCCCGACCTGTGGTTCGACGACGTCGGCATGGCGGTGATGGTGCAGTCCCGTGAGTTCCACTCCGACGGCCTCGACTGGGACGTCACCGTGCAGCAGGGCTCCGACCTGTCGGCGGCACGGGTCGTGGTGGTCGGGGTGACACCTGCGGCCTTGGCCCGTGACCCCAGCGCCGAGCTGCGCCGGATCGAGCGCTCCCATGCCGCTGCCCGACGGTCCGGCACGCGGGCCCCCGTGACGGTCGCCCCGCGCCCAACCCTGCCCATCATGCGAGTGGGCTGATGGCCGCGCAGTCGTACGACGGATCATCCTGCGTCCGGTGGCGCCAGGACCCCACCAGGTGCAGAACCATTCTGCGTTCCATCACGCCAGGTCGGCTCAGGCGCCGGTGTAGGTGGGCTTCTCCTTGGCGAGGAAGGCGTCGACGGCTGCCCGGTGGTCGCTGCTGCCACCCGTCAGCGCCATGAGCTCGGCCTCGTTGGCCAGTGCATCAGCCAGGTCGGCACTGGCCGAGTAGGCCACGGCGCGCCGGATCGAGCCGTACGCCAGCGTCGGCCCGTCGGCGAGGGTGCGGGCCAGCTCGAGCACGGCCGGCTCGAGCTCGTCGTCGGGAACGACCTTCGTCACGAGCCCGAGCGCCAGGGCCTCGGCGGCCGGCACCGTGCGCGGGAGCAGCAGCAGCTCCTTGGCGCGAGCCGTCCCGACGAGCCGGGGCAGCGTCCACGACGCGCCCGAGTCGCACGAGAGCGCGATGCCCGCGAACGAGGTGTTGAGGCCGGCCTGTTCCGACGCGACCCGGAAGTCGCACGCGAGGGCAAAGCTGAGGCCCGCGCCGGCTGCCACACCGTTGAGCGCGGCGACCACGGGCTTGTTCATCGTCGACAACGCGGTGACGATCGGGTTGTAGTGGTCGGTCACCGTCGTCGCGAGCGTCGAGGTCGGGTCACCGAGGCTGCGCACGTGCTCCTTGAGGTCCTGCCCCACGCAGAAGGCGCGACCGGTCCCGATGAGCACGACGCACCGGACGGCAGGGTCATCGGCGACCGCCCGCAGCGCCGCGACCAGGGCGTCCTTGAGCGCGTTGTCGAGGCTGTTCATCGCCTCGGCACGGTTGAGCCGGAGCCACGCGATGCCGTCGGCGACCTCGACGATCAGCGGTCCGGTGGCGGGGGAGTCGGGCGTCTGCGTCATGGGCGCCACTCTGTCCCAATCCGTCCCGCCGTGGAAGCGCGGCTGGCCCAGCAAAGGCCCGACGTGCCCTCTCTCACATCCCCAATTAGGTCTCGCAAACGAGACACGGAATAATGGTGCCAAAGACCGAGGATTCCAAGGGAAGGGGAACCATGGCAGCAATGAAGCCGAGGACCGGCGATGGCCCGCTCGAGGTCGTCAAGGAGGGCCGCGGCATCGTGTTGCGGATGCCCCTTGAGGGTGGCGGGCGTCTGGTCGTCGAGATGACCCCCGACGAGGCTGCAGCTCTGCGTGACGCGATCCAGGGTTGTGACGGCGTCAACTGACCCTTCCGCCTGATCCAGGTTCGACGGCCCCTGACCTCACGGTCGGGGGCCGTCTCGCGTCCCCGCGCCCGGGATCAGGTATGCCGGGTGGCCGGCCACCCGGCATACCTGGTCAGCGCTTGACGGCGACGAGGAGGCCCTCGCCGACGGGAAGCAACGAGACCGTGAACTGGTCGTGGTCGCGGATGGTGCGGCCGATCTCGCGGAGCGTGCGTGTCTCGGCGTCGCGGTTGGCGGGGTCGGACTCCTTGTCGGACCACGTCATGGCGAGGGTGCCGCCGCGGCGGAGCAGCCGCGTGGCCTGCGCGAGGTAGTCGGGGTACGCCTGCTTGTCCGCGTCGACGAAGACGAGGTCGTAGGCGCCGTCGGTCATGCGGGGGAGCACCTCGAGCGCACGGCCGGCGATGACACGGGTGCGCTGGTGGGCGATGCCGGCCGCGGCGAAGGCGTCGCGTGCGGCCCGCTGGTGCTCGGTCTCGAGGTCGATGGTCGTGAGGATGCCGTCGGCGGGCATGCCGCCGAGCAGCCACAGGCCCGACGCCCCCGCGCCCGTGCCGATCTCCATGACGGCCTTGGCCCCGGTCGCGGCGGCGAGCATCTGGAGCGCGGCGCCCACGCCGTTGCCCACGGACGGTGCTCCCAGCTCCTCGCCGCGGTGGATGGCCTCCTCGACCTGCTCGCTCGGGGTGACGAACTCCTCGGCGTGCGACCACGCGGCGACCTTCTGGGTGCTCATGTCCGTCACCCTACTGTGACGCGATGGGGCCAGTTCGCCACCCCGGCCCCCGATCCGGGCCAGAATCGGGTTCATGGACGAACAGGACCTGCCGCTCCCCGAGC
>NZ_JBFULD010000225.1:0-6952 GCF_056400505.1 Terrabacter sp. P5_B1 | reverse complement strand
CGTTCGCCTCGGGACTGGGCCGCCTGACCCTCAGAGCGGCGCGCGGAGCAGGACGTACTGGCTGCCGCGCCGGACCACCGTCCAGTGCGCTCGGTCCGTGAGGGCCTCGACGACTGGCTGGTCCTTGGTGAGCAGCGCGTAGGTGCAGTGGGTGCTGGTCAGGTAGGACTGCCAGCCGGGAGCGGCACGCTCGAAGTCGATGTGCTCCTTGACGTGGCCGGTGGCGTAGACCTCGACCCGGCCGTCGATGGTTGGGCGCACGTTCGGATGGGCCCAGATGAGCCAGCCGCCGACGCCGTAGTCGTTGCACACGACGGTCCCACCCGGGAGGGCGGACAGGGGCGCGTCGAGGTCTCCTGCGCCCCACGTCGGCACCGCGGCCTTCGCCGGGAGGACCAGAGCGGCGACGAGCAGGCCGAGGGTGGTCAGGCCGAGCGTCAGGCTGACCTCCAGCCTCGTCACCGGCTCGCGCTCCGAGGGCAGCAGGGTCTGGATTGCGGCAGCGGCCACCGGGGCGATGACGGCGGCGCCCATCGCGACGGTGCGGGCGTAGAGCAGGGCCAGGCCGATGGCGAGACCGACGAGCAGCACCTCGGTCCAACGCACCGGGCGGCGCGACCGCGCCCAGATGAGGACGACCGTTGCGGCGAGGGCGAGGAACGCCAGGAAGCCCGGCTGGTGCAGCGACGGAGGCATCCACTCCTCGATGTACTGCGTCGTCTCGTTGACGGCGAACGGTGACAGGAGCAGCGTCGGGCCGGTGGGAGTCAGGGCGGCGACTGCGAGCGATGCCAGCGGCACGAGCGCGAGGCGAAGCCACTGGCGCCGGCCCACCACCCGGTCCAGGGCGATGCCGAGGATCGCGACGACGCCGATGACGACGCCGAAGAACCACATGCCGTGGGAGCACGTCCAAAGCCAGGACACGGGGACGAGCCACCAGCGTGGGCGGCCGTCCCGGGCCGAGCGCAGCCACGCGGCGGTGAAGGCGATGGCCAGGGCGAAGGAGACCAGGTGCGGCCGCAGCGACAGGCTCTGGCTCATCGCGACGAACGCGACGGACGTGACGGCGGCCGAGGCCAGCAGCGAGGCGCGGGGCCGGGTGGCTCGCCAGAGGGTGAGCCCGATCGCGGCGCCGCCGAGCGGGAGCAGCCACGCAACGCCAGGTAGGCCCAGCAGCTGCTGCACCCCGCTCATGAGCAGCTCGGGGAGCCACTCGTGCAGCCGCCACGGCTGCGTCGACATGGTGCTCCACGGGTCGGGACCGTCGAACGTCCAGGTCCGGCCCAGGTAGTCACCGGCCGCGAGGTGCCAGAACGTGTCGGGGTCGCCGACCGGTCGCGCGAGCTGGACGACTGCGACCAGTGCTACGAGACCGGGCAGCGCCTGACGCACCAGGAGGGGGAGCGGGCCACGACGGCTGCTCCGCGTCCCCGGCTCCCGCGACTCGGGGCCCTGATCGGTCACCACTCCTGGGGTGGCCGGGCTCGGCTCTTGGTCCTTGTCTGCGGGCGCGGCGAGTCCCCGCGTGTCGGTCGTCACCGGCCGATCATCCCCGCCGGCTCACGAACACGGGGGCTTTTGGGTGGTTTTGCGATGAGACGGGCACGAGGGCCACGCCCGCAGCAGCTGCGACTCGGCGATCGCGCCGGGTTCGCGCCGTGCGAGGATCGGGGGACCCACCGACCATCCGTCTGGCAGGACCGTCATGAAGAAGCTCCTGACCGGTGCACTGGCACTGGCGCTGTCCGTCTCGCTCGCAGCCTGCTCGAAGTCGGTCGACCAGACGTCGCCAAGCGTTTCGGCCGGCGCCACGGGCTCGGCCGGCTCGAGCGCGACCAGCCCCGGTGGCACGCCCAGCGACACTCCGACGGGCACCGGCACCGGCACGGGCACCGCCAGCGCGACGGCGGGACCGGTCGACCAGTCCACGCCCGAGGCTGCCATGACGTCGTGGCTCGGCGCCATGGTGGCCGGTGACGGCAACTCGGTCTGCGCGCTCATGGCCACGAAGGGCAAGGCCATCTCGAGCATCCCCGGTGCCGCTGCGACGTGTGGCAAGACGATCACGCCCATGCTCGGCCAGATCAAGGAGCTCGGCGCCGCCTTCCAGGGCCTCAAGATCACCGGCGCCACCGTCAACGGCGACACCGCCTCGTTCGAGAGCGTCACGACCGAGCCGCCCCTKGCCGCCGACGTCGTCGCCAACTTCAAGGCCGTCCGGATCGGCGGCAAGTGGTACGTCACGCAGGGCTGACAGCGCGCGGCTGACCTCCTCCGGCAGCCCGCGGCGCGGACCGCAGAGCGTCAGCAAGCGGTCAGGCGTGTGTGATGATTTGGTCAGGACGTACGGGACGCGGGATCCGCGGTTCCGGGGAGGAGTGTGTCGTGAAGGGTCGGGTACTGGTCGTCGACGACGATCTTGCACTCGCCGAGATGCTCGGGATCGTGCTGCGCAACGAGGGGCTCGACGTCACGCACGTGGCCGACGGCTCAGAAGCGCTCGGCGCCTTCCGTGAGTCGCGGCCCGACCTCGTGCTGCTCGACGTCATGCTCCCCGGTCTCGACGGCATGGAGGTGTGCCGGCGGATCCGCGCCGAGAGCGGGGTGCCGATCGTGATGCTGACGGCGCGCACCGACACCGTCGACGTCGTCGTCGGGCTCGAGTCGGGTGCCGACGACTACGTCGTCAAGCCGTTCAAGCCCCAGGAGCTCATCGCCCGCGTCCGCGCCCGGCTCCGTCGTGGTGACGAGCCGGCCCCCGAGCGGCTGTCCATCGGCGACCTCGAGATCGACGTGGCGGGCCACTCGGTGAAGCGGAACGGCGAGTCCCTCTCGCTGACGCCGCTCGAGTTCGACCTCCTCGTCGCCCTGGCGCGCAAACCCTGGCAGGTCTTCACCCGTGAGGTGCTGCTCGAGCAGGTCTGGGGCTACCGCCACGCCGGTGACACCCGACTGGTCAACGTCCACGTCCAACGGCTGCGCTCGAAGATCGAGCACGACCCCGAGCGGCCCGAGATCGTCGTGACCGTGCGCGGGGTCGGCTACAAGGCGGGCCCCTCCTGAGATGACGGAGCGCGCGGCCCGGAACGGACCCGCGGGCCTGGCCACCCGGGCCGGTTCGGTGCTGCGCGGCGTGTGGCAACGGGTCCTGCACCTGTGGCGCGCCTCGCTCGGCTTCCGCGTCGTCATCGTGACGATGCTGCTCGGCATCCTCGTGCTCACCGCCGTCGGCACGTACCTCTACGGCTCCATCGCGCAGGGCCTCGTCGACAGCCGCCAGCGCATCGCCGCGGAGGACAGCCTGCGCGACGCCACCGACGCGCAGGGCCAGTTCGACTCCACCGACCAGACCGACACGCAGGACAAGCTGACGCAGTTCGCCACGACACTGATCAAGTCCTACCGGCGGGACGCCGGCAACGAGACGCGCTACGTCGTGCTGACCCGGTTCGACAACAACCCGTCGCCGTTCATCGTCGGGCCGATCGAGAGTGGCAGCGTCGGAGTGCGCTTCATCCCTGACGAGCTGCGCCAGCAGGTCGCGGCACAGCCCGACCGCCAGCATCTCCAGGTCGCGACCATCGACGAGGGCGGCGACAGCATCTCCGCCGTCATCGTCGGCCAGACGGTGGTGCTGCCGGTCGCCGGCAACTACGGCCTCTACTTCATCTACCCGATGGACCGCGAGCGCGAGATCATCAGCTTCATCGGGCAGACATTCCTCTTCGGTGGGGCAGCCCTCATCCTGCTCATCGGTGCCATCGCCTTCGTCGTGACGCGCCTCGTCGCCGACCCGGTCCGGCGTGCGGCTGCCGTCGCCGAGCGCTTCGCCGAGGGCAACCTCAACGAGCGCATGCGGGCCAAGGGCGAGGACGACCTCGCCCGCCTCGGCACCTCCTTCAACGGCATGGCGGCCTCGATCCAGCAGCAGATCGCGCAGCTCGAGAACCTCTCGCGCGTCCAGCAACGCTTCGTCTCCGACGTGTCGCACGAGCTGCGCACGCCGCTGACGACGATCCGGATGGCGGGCGACCTCATCCACGACTCGCGCGGTGACTTCGAGCCCACGGTGGCGCGGTCGGCCGAGCTGCTCCGCGGCGAGCTCGACCGCTTCGAGTCCCTCCTCAGCGACCTGCTCGAGATCTCCCGCTTCGACGCGGGCGCGGCGGTGCTCGAGGTCGAGGCCAGCGACCTGCGTGCCTGTGTCGAGCGCGCCGTCGACGCCCACCGCACCCTCGCCGCCCGCAAAGGCACCCAGCTGGTCGTCAACTCGCCCACGAGCCCCGTCGTCGCCGACATGGACTCTCGTCGGATCGAACGCATCCTGCGCAACCTGGTCTCCAACGCCATCGAGCACGGCGAGGGCAAGCCGATCGAGATCACGATCGGCTCCAACGACAACGCGGTCGCCGTGACGGTGCGCGACCACGGGGTCGGGCTCCGGCCCGGGGAGGCGGCCCTCGTCTTCACCCGCTTCTGGCGGGCCGACCCGGCTCGAGCCCGGACGACCGGCGGTACGGGCCTCGGGCTCGCCATCGCGCTCGAGGACGCGCGCCTGCACGCCGGGCGCCTGGAGGCCTGGGGCGCGCGCGGTGAGGGATCGTGCTTCCGCCTCACCCTGCCGCGTCGGGCCGATGCGACGATCACCGGCTCGCCGCTGCCGCTCAGCCCGCTCGCTGCCGAGGCGGCCCGCCTGCGTGCAGGTGGCGACGACTCGGGCACCGACCAGCCATTCGGCCCGGTCCAGCCCGCCGACGACGACACGCTGCGCCTGCGCCGAATCGTCGTGGAGCGCGCGCCGTGAGAGGCCGCCGCTTCGCGGGGCTGCTCCTCGTCGCGTCCATGGTGCTCGCCGCCTGCGGCGGCTTGCCGAGCACCGGCCCGGTCGTCGAGGGACGCGCCCTCGGCGAGGTCCTGAACGAGCCCGTCCGGGTCGTGGCGGTCGGACCCATCGACGGTGCCAGCCAGGAGGCGGTGATCCGTGGGTTCCTGCGCGCCGGTGAGGACATCGACGAGACCCGTACCACCGGCCGATCGTTCCTCGCGCCGCAGTCGGTGGATCTCTGGCGATGGTCGAGCGAGGACGTCGTGGTCTACAACGGGGATCTCACGGTCAAGGAGCTCCCCGGGGACACCGTCGAGGTGAGTGCGGCCGGCATGGCCCGGCTGACGCCCGACGGACGCTACATCGAGCAGCCGCCGGGGACTCGCGAGAAGGTCGTCTTCGGCCTGACCAAGGTCGGCGGCGAGTGGCGGGTCCAGCTGCCTGCGGGCGGGTTCGGGCTGTGGCTCGACAACGACCAGTTCAACCGTGTCTTCGTCAAGCGCTTCATCTACTACGTCGCCCCCAACGACCGGGATCTCGTTCCCGACCCGCGCTGGTTCCCGATCGGTACCCGTCTGGCCACGACCCTGGCTCGTGCCCAGCTCAGCTCGGTGCCCGCGCACCTGGCGGGCGCCGTCACCACCGGGGTGCCGTCTGGCACGCGTCTGGCGGTCAACGCCGTCCCGGTCACCGCCGGCCGGGCCCTGGTCAACCTCAGCAGCGAGGCGCTCTCGGCCGACCCCGCCGCGCGCGCGGCGATGTGGGCACAGCTGACGAAGACGCTGGGCCAGGTCGCCTCGGTCGGCTCGGTGTCGCTCGCAGTCGACAACACCCAGCTCGAGCTGCCAGGTGGCGTGACGTCGGTGGAGTCTGCGGCGGACCTGGGCTACGACGTCGCCGCCAACTCGGTCTTCGACACCGCCCTGCTGCGCGACGGCGATGCCATCCGGCGCTTCGACCCCCGTTACGTCCCCGACACGCAGACAGGGAAGCGACCGGACCTCAAACCCCAGGACGGGGACATAGCCCGCGTCCCCGACACGTGGGGGAGCCTTGCGCTCTCCGTCGACGGCAAGCAGGTTGCGGCCGTGTCGACCGACGGCCGGGACCTGTCGATCTGGCGGGCCACGGAGGCGACCCGGTCGGTCGCCCCCTTCGCCACGTCGCTGACGCAACCGACGTACGACGCCAACGGCTACCTCTGGATCGCCGGCACCGACGACCGGGGCAACGACCACGTCTACGTCCTCGACTCCGTCTCGAGCGACCCCAAGTCCGCGCCGAGGCCGATCAAGACACCTTGGCTGGGCAACCGCCGCGTCAAGGCGCTGGCCGTCTCGGCGGACGCCGCGCGCGTGCTCATCGTGACCACGGACCGCTCCGGAGGCGACGCGCAGCTGGGCCTCAGCGGGATCGTCCGGGCCAGGAACAGCGAGCCGGAGACCCTGTCCCCGCCGCTGCGCCAGGCCCAGTCGCTCTCCCGCATCCAGGACGTCACGTGGCTGGACCCCGGGAACTATGCCGTCCTCGGCCAGGTGGGCGCGAACGACGCTGTGCGCCCGTGGCTCGCCACGCTCGGTGCGGGTGTCGACGGGACCAGCCCGGGGATCGGTCGGCTCAACGCGGTGCCGGGCGCCGTGAGCATCACCACCGTGGGCGGACCCCGGGGCATCCTCATCGTCACGAGCGACCACCGTGTGCTGGCCCGGGCCGGATCCAACTGGCCGCAGATCGAGCGGGGCAGCGACGTGCTCGTGCCAGGAGGCTGACCCCCGCCGCCATCGGCCGGCTGGGCGTCGGTGCGAGGCATCGGTTCACTCGGTTCCCGCTCCGCGCGCGTCCACATCTCCCCGCTGAGACACGCCGTCGTCCCCAGACCCTGCGGACGGTCTCACGTCTCCACGTGCGATGCGGTCTGCTGGTCCCGTGGCTGGCCGAGGCGCGACCGGACCGACCGGACCGACCGGTCCGCGGAGGAGCCATGACGTCGGGAGCGTCGTCGGGCGGGTCCTGTCTCAGCTGAGGGGCAGCGACCTCGTCGACCTCGTCCTGCCCCGCGAGTGCGGTGGGTGCCTTCGCCCCGGCGCCGACTGGTGCGTGCGCTGCCATCGGGCGTTGCTGGGG
>NZ_JBFULD010000224.1:0-6967 GCF_056400505.1 Terrabacter sp. P5_B1 | reverse complement strand
CATCGGCGACGGTGTCACTCCGGGCAACGAGGGCCGCGGCTACGTGCTGCGCCGCCTCCTGCGCCGCGCGGTGCGCTCGATGCGCCTGCTCGGCGTCGACGCGCCCGCCCTCGACCACCTGCTGCCGGTCAGCATGGAGCGGATGAAGGCGTCCTACCCCGAGCTCGAGACCGACTTCAGCCGGATCAGCCAGGTCGCGTATGCCGAGGAGGAGGCGTTCCGGCGCACTCTCAGCTCGGGCACGACGATCCTCGACACCGCGGTGGCGCGGGCCAAGTCGTCCGGTGCGTCGACGCTCGGCGGCGCCGAGGCGTTCGCCCTGCACGACACGTACGGCTTCCCGATCGACCTGACCCTCGAGATGGCCGCGGAGCAGGGCCTGCAGGTCGACGAGCCCGGGTTCCGCAGGCTCATGGGCGAGCAGCGGGACCGCGCCAAGGCCGACGCCCGGGCGAAGAGGTCGGCGCACGGCGACACGAGCGTCTACCGGCAGCTGTCCGACACCCTCGGGCGCGACGTCGAGTTCACCGGCTACGACCAGATCGAGACCGACACCCGCATCCGCGGCCTGATCCGGGACGGTGTCGTCGTCGACCGGGTGGGTCCGGGTGACGAGATCGAGCTCGTCCTCGACCGCACGCCGCTCTACGCGGAGTCCGGCGGCCAGCAGGCCGACCACGGCCGCATCCGCCTCGCGAACGGTGCGCTGCTCGAGGTCACCGACGTCCAACGCCCCATCACCGGCCTCGTCGTGCACCGCGCGACGGTGCTCGAGGGCGAGGCGGGTGTCGGTGACGACGCCGAGGCCGAGGTCGACGTCACGCGCCGCCGCTCGATCTCCCGCGCGCACACCGCGACGCACATGGTCCACCAGGCACTGCGCGACGAGCTCGGCGACACGGCGACGCAGGCGGGATCGGAGAACTCCCCGGGCCGGCTCCGCTTCGACTTCAAGTCGTTGCAGGCCGTCCCCGCGGCGGCGATGGCCGAGATCGAGGGGCGGATCAACGCCGTGCTCCTCGACGACCTGCCCGTGACGGCCGACATCATGGCCATCGACGCAGCCAGGAAGCTCGGCGCCATGGCGCTCTTCGGCGAGAAGTACGGCGAGCGCGTGCGCGTCGTCTCCATCGGTGAGTGGTCGCGCGAGCTGTGCGTCGGCACCCACACGCCCCGCGTCGGTCAGATCGGCGTCGTCAAGCTGCTGGGTGAGAGCTCGATCGGCTCGGGCGTGCGACGCGTCGAGGCGCTGGTGGGCGCCGACGCGTACTCCCACCTCGCGCGCGAGGCCACCATCGTCAGCCAGCTGACCGACACCCTCGGGGTGCGCCGGGACGAGCTGCCCGACCGCATCGCGACGATCCTCGGTCGTCTGCGCGACGCGGAGAAGGAGATCGCGGCCGTGCGGCAGAGCCAGGTGCTCGGTGCAGCCGCCGGTCTCGTCCAGTCCGCGCGCGACATCAACGGCGTGACCTTCGTCAGCCACGACGCGGGTGACGGTGTGACGGGCGACGACCTGCGCAAGCTCGTCACCGACGTCCGTGGCCGCCTCGGCAACGACCGTCCGGTGCTCGTCTCCATGGCAGCCGTGTCCGGCGGCCGCCCGGTCGTGATCGTCGCGACGAACGAGCGTGCGCGGGAGGTGGGTCTCAAGGCCGGTGCGTTCGTCAAGGTCGCGGCCCAGGCACTGGGCGGCGGGGGCGGCGGCAAGGACGACCTGGCCCAGGGTGGTGGCACCGACCCGACGCGCGTGTCGTCCGCGCTCGGCACCGTCGAGGACCAGCTGCACAGCCGGGGCGCCTGACTTGACCGACCCTCACTCCCGAACCGGGGCACGCGTCGGCGTCGACGTGGGCAACGCCCGCGTCGGCGTCGCGGCGTCGGACGCCTCAGGGGTCTTCGCCCACCCGGTGCGCACCCTGCCCCGTGACCTCGAGGCCGACAGCGACGTCGCAGCGATCGTCGCGCTCGTGGACGAGCTCGCAGCGATCGAGGTCGTCGTGGGGTTGCCGCGGTTGCTGTCCGGCGAGGAGGGTGAGGCCGCCCGCATCGCCCGCGACTACGCCGGTCGTCTCGCAGCGCGACTGGGTACGGTAGGGGTGCGGATGGTCGACGAACGCTTGACCACCGTGGACGCGCATCGCAGACTACGCGACAGCGGTGTTCCTGGTCGGGGACAACGGGCCGTCGTGGACCAGGCCGCTGCGGTGCTCATCCTGCAGTCGGCTCTCGACACGGAGTCGCTGTCGGGCCGTCCGCCCGGAGAAACCGTCACGCCAGGGGGCAAACGGAAGAAGGAACGTCGTCGATGAAGGACCATCTCGCAGCATCCATCTTCGGCGACCACGACGACATCGACCACGAGGGCCACGAGGGCATCGACCACGGCGTCGACGGCTCGGACTCCACCCACGGCCCGGCCGAGGGCACGACGGCCGCCCCTTCCTCGAGCCGGGGCGACATCCGTGCGCAGGAGCTCGCCGGCCGCCGCCGCAGGGGCCGTCGTGCCGACCGAGCGGCAGCCGGGGACGTGCCGCGTGGCAAACCTTCCGTTCTGCGTCGCCTCGTGGTCATCGTCCTCGCCCTCGCCGTCCTCGGTGGTGGCGTCGGAGTCGCGTACAAGGTCCTGCGCCCCGTCGTCGAGGGGTTCCTCGCCTCCAACGACTACCCGGGCCCCGGCACCGGAGAGGTCCGCGTGACCATCGACGCGGGATCCAACGGCACGGCAATCGCCCAGGCCCTCGCCGACAAGGACGTCGTCAAGTCGAGCAAGGCGTTCGTCGACGCCGCCGCCGACGACCCCAGGAGCGCGAGCATCCAGCCGGGCATCTACACGATGAAGAAGCAGATGACGGCGGCCGACGCCCTCGCGCTCCTCGTCGACCCCAAGAACCGCCTGATCACCCGGGTCGTCATCCCCGAGGGGCTCTGGGCGAGCGAGATCTACGCCAAGCTGTCGGCGGCCTCCGGTATCCCCGTCGCCAAGTACGTCGAGGCAGCCAAGCAGGTCGACCAGCTCGGGCTGCCGCCGTCGGCCAAGGGGAACATCGAGGGCTACCTCTTCCCGGCCAGCTACGAGTTCGGCTCCACCTCGACGGCCCTCGAGCAGCTCAAGCAGATGGTCGCCGAGTCGACGAGGCGGCTGGACGCACTCGGCCTCTCACCCGACCGCATGGAGCGCGTCGTCACGGTCGCGAGCCTCATCGAGGGGGAGGCCAAAAACGAGGCCGACCGCGCGAAGGTCGCCCGCGTCGTGGAGAACCGGCTGGGGGCCAAGATGTCTCTCGGGTTCGACTCGACGGTGAACTACATCTTCAAGAAACGTGGCGTGCCCACCCAGGCCATGCTCGACAGCAAGAGCCCCTACAACACGCGTCGTGTGCCCGGACTGCCACCGGGCCCCATCTCCAACCCGGGGGAGAGCGCGCTCCGCGCCGCTGCCAACCCGGTCGGCGGCCCATGGCTCTACTTCGTGACCGTCAACCTCGACACCGGTGAGACGAAGTTCGCCGCGACCTACGAGGAGCACCAGCGCAACGTGGCGCAGTTCCAGAAGTGGTGCACCGACAACAAGGGCAAGTGCTGAGCGAGGGGCGCGGCGGCGCCCGGCACTGTGCGGTGTGGGGCAGTCCGATCAGGCACTCGCTCTCGCCCGTGCTGCACCGTGCGGCTTATGCGGCCCTCGGTCTGGGCGACTGGTCCTACGACCGGCGTGAGGTCGACGAGGGCGGGTTCGCCGACGCCTTCGCCGGGCTCGACGAGACGTGGCTCGGGCTGTCGCTGACCATGCCGCTCAAGGAGGTCGGGCTACGGGCGGCCGCCGCGGTGAGCGACATCGCCGCGGCGACGGGCGCAGCGAACACGCTCGTCCGCGACGTCGACGCCGCAGCCGGCTGGAGCGCGCACAACACCGACGTCCACGGCATCACGATGGCCCTGCGGCTGGCCGGTTGCGCCGACCCCTCGAGCGTGCTGGTCGTCGGGTCCGGCGCCACCGCCCGTTCTGTGGTCGCAGCCCTGACCGGGCCACGCACCACGATCGTGTTCATGGTCCGCGAGCGGGTGCGTCCCGAGACGCTCGCGCACGTCGAGGCGGCCGGCATGACCGCGCACGTCGTCGGCATGGGGGACTGGTCCGCCGCCGCCGATGTCGATGCGGTCATCAGCACGGTGCCGCCCGCGTCGGTGCCCGGGCTTCACACCTTTCCCGGCGCGGCGGGTCGCGTGCGTCGACCCGTCGTCCTCGACGTGGTCTACGGGTCGGGCGTGACGCCCCTGCAGCGGGCTGCCCGCCAGCGCGGTTGGAGCATGGCGGAGGGCACCGACATGCTCCTGCACCAGGCTGCCGAGCAGGTGCGCCTCATGACCGGTCAGCCGGCTCCGCTGGACGCGATGTCGCAGGCTCTGCGGTCGGCCCTCCGGGCGGGCCACGCCTCGGGCACCGACGCCTCCGACGACCGGTGATCGCGCCGATGACGTGGTCCGGGGCATCGGGGGCGCCCTGGTGGTTCGTCGGGCTGCTCGCCGTCGCAGGCGGGCTCGTCGGCGAGGTGCTTCGGCGCCGGCTCGCGACGGGCGACTACCGCCTCGACGACGAGTGCGGGCCGCTCCCGCGGGTGTCGCCGCGGATCGTGCCGGTCGCGCTGGCGCTGCTCTGGGCGTTGCTGGCATGGCGCTTCGGGCCCCTGTCCGAGTGGGCGTTGAGCCCGGCCTACCTCGCGTTCGCGTTCGTGGCCGTGGCCCTGACGTGGATCGACGCGGACGTGCACCGCCTGCCACGAGGACTGACGCGGCCGGCCTACCCGCTGCTCGTGGCACAGCTCGCCCTGGCGTCGCTCGCCTCGGGCGACTGGGCGGCGCTGCGCAGGGCGGCGATCGCCGGCGCCGTGCTGTGGCTCATCTACTTCGTGCTGGCGCTCGTGGCGGCTCTGCTGGGCAGTGGCTTCGGCTTCGGCGACGTCACCCTCGCCGGGCTGGTCGGTCTGGCGACGGGCTACGTCAGTGTCTCGACGACGCTCGTCGCGTCGTATGCCGCGTTCATCCTCGCGGGGCTCTACGGGCTCGTGCGCCTCGCCCTGCGCCGAGGCTCGCGCAAGGACGACATCGCCTTCGGGCCGTGGATGCTGCTCGGACTGCTCATCTCCCTCGTCGTGCAGGTGGGCCCGCTGCTCTGAGCCAGACCGCCTGCCCCGACCGACACCAGCGGTCCCGCGGAGCGGGCGGGTCGGGGGCGGTGTCGGACCGCGTGGGAGGATCGGGGCATGTTGCGTTGGTTGACGGCCGGTGAGTCGCACGGGCCCGCACTCGTCGCCATGATCGAGGGCCTCCCCGCGGGGGTCGAGGTCGGCGCGAAGGACCTGCAGGCCGCCCTGTCCCGCCGGCGCCTGGGCTACGGCCGCGGCGCGCGGATGAAGTTCGAGCAGGACGACGTCGAGTTCCTCGGCGGTCTGCGCCACGGGCTGACCCTGGGTTCGCCCATCGCGGTGCGCATCGGCAACAGCGAATGGCCGAAGTGGACCACCGTGATGAGCCCCGAGGCGGTCAGCGACGAGGCGTATGCCGCGTCGGACGACGTCAACGCGGAGAAGGAGGTCGCGCGCAACAAGCCGCTGACCCGTCCGCGGCCCGGCCACGCCGACCTCGTCGGCATGCAGAAGTACGGGCACGAGGACGCACGCCCGGTGCTCGAGCGGGCGTCAGCCCGCGAGACCGCGGCCCGCGTCGCCCTCGGCGAGATCGCGGCCCGCTTCCTCGAGCAGGCCTACGGCATCCGTCTCGTCTCGCACACCGTTGCCATCGGCACCGCCGTCGTGCCCCCGGGCGCCGCCCTCCCCACCCCCGACGACGTCGAGCGCCTCGACGCCGACCCCGTGCGCGCGTTCGACTCCGCGGGCTCGGCCGCGATGGTGGCCGAGGTCGATGCGGCCCGCAAGGACGGCGACACCCTCGGCGGCGTCGTCGAGGTGCTCGCCTACGGCCTGCCGCCGGGCCTCGGCTCGCACGTGCACTGGGACCGCAAGCTCGACGGCCAGCTGGCCCAGGCCCTGATGAGCATCCAGGCGATCAAGGGTGTCGAGGTCGGCGACGGCTTCGAGACCGCCCGCCGCCGCGGCTCCGAGGCGCACGACGAGATGGAGCTCGTCGACGGCGTCATCACCCGCCGCACCGGCCGGGCAGGAGGCACCGAGGGCGGCATGTCGACGGGCCAGGTGCTCCGCGTCCGGGCTGCCATGAAGCCGATCAGCACCGTGCCTCGCGCACTGTCGACGGTCGACGTCGCGACCGGCGAGGCGGCGACGGCCATCCACCAGCGCTCGGACGTCTGCGCCGTGCCGGCCGCCGGCGTCGTCGCCGAGGCGATGGTGGCGCTCGTGCTCGCCGCGTCGTGCCTCGAGAAGTTCGGCGGCGACTCCGTCGCGGAGACGGCACGCAACCGCACGGCATACCTCGACGGCACCCGGAAGGGGCTCCGCACGTGGTGAACGAGGCTGTCAGCCGTCCGGTGGCCGTCGTCGTCGGACCGCCCGGCGCCGGCAAGACCACGGTCGGCAGGGCCCTCGCGACACGTCTGGGGGTGGCGTTCCACGACGTGGATGCCGCGATCGAGGCGGGGCAGGGTCGCTCGATCTCGGACATCTTCGTGGACGACGGCGAGTCCGTCTTCCGCGACCTGGAGCGGGCCGAGGTGGCCCGCGCGCTCGCGCAGGAGCCGGGCGTCGTCTCGCTCGGCGGGGGAGCCGTCATGGACCCCCTGACCGAGGCCGCCCTCGCCGGCCACGCGGTCGTCTTCCTCGACGTGGCCATCGCCGACGCGAGCCGGCGCATCGGCTTCGACCGCTCCCGTCCGCTGCTGTCGGTCAACCCGCGTGCATCGTGGGTGCGGATGATGAACGACCGGCGCCCCACCTACGAGCGCGTGGCGACCGTGCGCGTCGACACCGCGGGGCGCACGCCCGACGAGGTCGTC
>NZ_JBFULD010000223.1:0-6990 GCF_056400505.1 Terrabacter sp. P5_B1 | reverse complement strand
CCCCTTGAGGTCCTCGGGGATCTCGTCGCTGACGAGCGCCCCCTCCTCGCTGGGCAGGTAGCGGCCGAGACGGTCGCCGAGGGCGGCCGAGTCGTCGGGCACCGCGGAGACGACCATCGTCAGGATGCCCGGGCGGATGGTGACCCCGGACTCGGAGTCGACGATCTCGGCGTGCGTGTCGAGCGTGGCCGGCTCGTCGGGGTGGATCCACGGCGGACTCTGCGAGAAGACGGCGATCGCCTTGCGCGCCGAGACGACCGAGCGGGTCCACTTCTGGGCGAACTCGACGAAGGTGCGCATGGGCTGGATGAGGAAGAGGCCGTAGCCGAGGAAGCTGACGAACTGCCCCACGGTGAGCCGGCCCTGGACGACCTCGCGCGTGCCGAGCCACATCAGGGCCACGACGAAACCGCCCGAGAGCAGGACGCCGACGGACTCGACGGCGGCGAGCCACCGCCCGGCCGCGACACCCGACTGGCGCACGCGCTGGGACTGCGAGGCGTAGTTGCCGCCGAACGTCTCCTCGCCGCCGATGCCGCGCAGGATGCGCAGCCCGCCCACGATGTCGGTCGCCATCGAGGTCAGCTCCGAGTTGCGCGAGCGCTCGACGCCCTGCCAGCGCTGCATCGGTCGGAGCAGGGGCATGCCGAGCAGGACGAGCAGCGGCGCCGACGCGAGGACGAGGACGCCCATGCGGACCGACGTGCTGAGGACGATGGCCGCCACGACGAGGTATGCCGCGAGCTGGGAGATCGCACGCGTCGTGATCTCCATGAGCGCACCGAACTGGTCGCCGTCGCTGCCCGAGACCGAGAGCACCTCGCCCGTCGGCGTGCGTCGGGTCAGGACGTGACCGAGCTGGAGGGCCTTGCGGGTGACGAGCTTGGTCGTGCCGTAGAGGGCGATGAGCCACTCGCGCACGATGACGGTGTGGAAGGCGATGCCGCTCGCCGCGCCGAAGACGGTGACGGCGGCAAGGGCGAGCACCCATTGGGTGGTCGACGCGGAGTCGCCCGCAACGATGCCGGTGTCGATCGCGCGGCCGACCATCCAGGGCCCGATCGTCTGCGGCACCATCCAGATGASGGCGACGAGCAGGCCGGCCCAGAACAGCCCGCCGTTCTGCCGCACCGTCCACCAGAGGAAGGCCCGCGGCGAGCGGGTGTCGGGCGCGTCGGCGCCGCGGTCGGTGTAGGCCCTGACGTCGGGCGGAAAGTCTCGCATGGCCTGTCCACCCTAGGTGCGGGCACCGACAGCGCCCCACCCATTTTCTCCCCCTTCGCGCAGAGCGAAGCCGAGGCCGCCCAGGACCCCTCCAGTCGAGTGCCCACTTCCCGACAGCGCACCCGGTCGTCCCGGCGGGCGAGCCGCCCTTCTCGTCGAGTGCCCACTTCCCGACAGGGCACCGACCCACCCCGTCGAGTGCCCACTTCCCGACGGCCGTTGTCCACATCCCCGTGGGCGGGGCCGGGTCCGTCCACAGCTCGACTCGGGTCTGCCCGTGACGCTCGTTGGCCGGGGCACCGTCGATGCATGGTCCTGACACTCCCCTCTGCGCCGTTCACCGTCGCCCACGGCCGAGCGCTCGGCTTCACCGAACGACAGCTCGCCTCCGAGTGCCTGGACCGACCCTTCCGTGGAGTTCGAAGCCTCACCCCACCCACGAATCTCATCGAGCGAGCCCAGGCATTGGTCTGCGCCCTGCCCGACAGCGCGGCCTTCTCGCACATCACTGCGGCGCTCCTTCACGGCCTCCCCTTGTCCTACGCCCTGGAGGAGGACGACCGGCTCCACGTCATCCGGCGCATCGACCAGCCGCACATTCGCCGAAAGGACGTCGTCGGTCATCGCGCGGTCCATGCCCGGGCGCGGACGACGGTCCATGGGCTACCGGTCGTCGGCCTGGCCGACACCTGGGTGGACCTGGGCGAGCTCGTAGGCCGAGGCAAGCCGATGGGACTTGATGACGCCATCGTCGTGGGCGACGCCTGCGCCACGGTCCTGGAAAGCGTCGATCCGCTCCGGCGCGCACTGGGCCGGCGCGTTCGTCCGCGAGGGAAGGCGTTGCTGACCGAGGCCTTGGAGCTCATCCGCGTGAACTCCTGGTCGCCTCGCGAGACTCAGGCCCGGATCATGTTCGTGCGGGCCGGACTCCCCGAGCCGGCCCCGAACAAGCCGATCTTCCCCTCGTGGAACTCCGAGGTCCTCCTCGGTTACGGCGACCTCGTCTGGCAGTTGGACCTTCCAGACGGCCGGAAGGTGCGCCTCATCGGCGAGTACCAAGGCGCCGAGTTCCATTCCGGGACGGAGCGAAGGCGCACGACGATGTTCGCCGTACTCGCTTCGGGGACGACGGCTGGCTGGTCATCGAGATCTGGGCGGCTGACATGGCGACGTGCCAAGCGCGGTGGGACATCATTCGCCGGTTCGCCGCTGAGCTAGGTGTGCCGGAGCCGGCCCTGACCCTTCAGGACACGGACCCGCACTTCTTCTCGCGGCATGCCATCGACGCAGCTATCGCGCGCAACGACCGCTGGCGCGCTAGGGCTGCTTGGTAGAGGCGTCGGGAACTGCGCACTCGACTGGGACTGGCGTGACGGCATACGGCTGGCCCGTCGGGAACTGCGCACTCGAGTGGGACTGTGCCCGTCGGGAACTGCGCACTCGAGTGGGACTGGGCCCGTCGGAAAATGGGCACTCGAGTGGGACTGGGGCCGTCGGGAAATGGGCACTCGAGTGGTTGGGAAGTGGGCACTCGACTTTGTCGGTCAGGGCTCCTCGGTGGCGGCGGCGAGGGCCGTGAGGGCTTGGGTGAAACACTGCTCCGGGGGCGTCACGAGACCAGCCCCGACCTGGCCGGTGCCGGCGACGCGGCCGGCCATGCCGGTGTTGATCTGGGGCAGGATGCCGGTCCGCGCGACCGCGGCGACGTCGATGCCGGTCGGCGTCCCGCGGAACTCGAGGATCGGCACCTGGTAGGCCGTGTGCTCCCCCACCGTGATCTCGTACATCGTCTGCGTCGCCCGCAGCGCGAACGGCACGTCACCGCCGACGAACTTGACGATCGCCGGCGCCGCGGCCATGGCGAAGCCGCCGATGCCGGCCGTCTCGGTGATCGCCGAGTCGCCGATGTCGGGGTTCGCGTCGTCCGGGCCGTAGGCGCCGAGGAAGAGCCCCTCGGGCGTGTTCGCCGGACCGGTGAACCACGCGTCGCCCGTGCCGGACACGCGAATGCCGAAGTCAGTGCCGTTGCGGGCCATGGTCGTCACGATCGACGAGCCCGGGATGCCATGCGCGGCAAGGGTGCTCAGCTTGCAGGCCGGCATGCCGAGGTTGAGGAAGAAGTGCTCGTTCGCGCCCGAGAAGCGCACCGCCTCGGCGATGTCGGTCGACGGCGCGTCGGCCGTGATCATCGTCGGCAGCAGCTCGCGCAGGAGCATGAGCGACCCGGCGCGGTTGCGGTTGTGGCCCTCGTCGCCCATCTGGAGCATCTGGGCGATGATCGCCTTGATGTCGATGGAGCCCTGCTGCTCGACGCGTGCACGCACGGCCTGCTGGAGGATCGGGCCGAGCACGGTGTTCATCCACCGCAGCCGGTCGATGACCTCGGGCCCGTAGGCGCCGTAGCGCAGCACCTTGCCGAGCCCCTCGTTGAGCGAGCACCACGACGTGTTGTCGTGCACCTCGTCGCGCAGCTCGTAGACCCACATCGACGGGCTGATGACGCCCGCCATCGGGCCGACGGCGTCGCGGTGGTGGCACGGCTCGAGCGTGATGCCGTCACCGCGCTCGAGCTTCGCCTCGGCCTCCTCGGCCGTGTCGGCGAGGCCCTCGAAGAGCATGGCCCCGATGAGCGCACCCTTGAGCGGCCCTGAGGCGCGGGCGAACTCGATCGGCGGACCGGCGTGCAGGAAGGTCCCGCGCTCGAGGCCCAGCACCTCGTGCGCGGGGCGCACGTCGACGAGGTCGGCGCCGGCAGCCGTCATCCGGCGCAGCGCCTCGGCGTTGGCGGCGTCGCGGCGCGAGTCGGCGAGGACACGCGCGAGGTCTGTGGCCGTGCCGGCGATCGGCGGCTGCCACGCCGCCTCGGTGACCGAGACCGCTTGCGCCCGAAGGGCATCCGAGAACAGCGAGACGCCGGCTGACGCCACCGAGACGTCGTGCGAGAGCAGTCCGTGGAGCGGCTCGGCACCCGCGTCGCCCCGGTCCGCCTGCTCGATTGCGTATGCCGTGTCGCCCGTCGCGCTCGCCGGCGCCGTCACGTCGTGGCCGAGCAGGCGCAGCGCCTCGCGCGTGGCCGCCGCGTTGGAGAGCAGCACGACGGCACCGGCGGCGACGAGCAGTTCGGCACTCGTCCGGAGGCCCTGGGGGTCGCCCTCCGAGCCGGTGAGCGAGACGACGACGTCTAGGCGACGACCGTCGGCGCTCGCCGTGGCCCGAGCCGCGCGGACCGCCTCGGCGAGCTCCGGGGCGGGGTCGGCGTGAGCGCCGTGACCGAGCACGAGGTCGAGCAGCAGCACGCCGCACGTGGGGTCGGCCGCCTCGGCGGTGATCCGATCGAGCCGCAGCGAGGGGTCGATCATCGGGTGGGCTCGGCCGACCGTCATGGCGTCGTCGCCGAAGTCGAGCACGACGTGCCCGGGGTCGCGCAGGTCGGCCCCGAGAGCGAGCTCGGGCCGGAGCGGGATGTTGGACTTGATGTCACCGAGCACCGCGCCGGCCACGAGCATCGCCTCGTCGGCAAGCGTGCCGCCGCAGAACAGCCCGCGCAGCGAATCACCGTGCACAGCAGGCACTTCCGGGTCTGAGGGGGCATCCGAGGCACCCCATGTGGGCCAGCTCGCCGGCACGTCGTGGCCAGTCGCCGCCAGGACCGACTCGACCGCGGCCGTGAGGTCGGGACGGCCCGCCCCGAGCGTCGCCCAGTGGACCGGCTTGCCGAGGGTGGCGGCATACGACTCGAGGTCGGCGAGCACCTCGGGAGCGGGGGGCTTGGACACGACCACGATCGAGCTCGTCTCCGGGTCGGCGGCGAGGGCGGCGAGCGCCTGCTTGGTCGAGCGGGCGGCGACGGTGGAGGACAGGTCACGGCCGCCGACCCCGAGGCAGTGGCTGATGCCGACCCCGGCCGCGTCGAGCAGGCACATGACCTGCTGCGCCCCGGTGCCCGAGGCCGCGACGAGGCCGACGGAGCCCGGGCGCACGACGTTGGCGAAGCCGAGCGCCACACCCCCGACGACGGCAGTGCCGCAGTCCGGCCCCATGACGAGCACGTCGGCGGCGGCCGCGGCGTCCTTGAGGCGGACCTCGTCCTCGACGGGGACGTTGTCGGAGAAGACCATGACGGAGATGCCGGCCCGGACGGCGTCGAGCGCCTCGGCGACGGCGTGCTCACCGGGCACCGACACGAGCGCCAGGTCGGCGCCGGACCGCTGGATCGCGCCGCCGAGCGTCCGGGCCGCAGGGGCCTCCCCGAAGCCTCCGGCTCCGCTGGCCGCAGAGCGGCTCTGGGTGAGGGCAGCGTCGAGCGCTGCCTGGCCGGCGGCGATGCCGGCCWCGTCGCCCCGGATCGCCACGACGAGGTCGTTCGGCGCCGAGTCCGGCACGTCGAAGCCCATGCCGCGGATGACCTCGAGGTTGAGCTCGGTCGCCATGGCGACCTGGGCGGCCTCGACCCCGGGGGCGGCGGCGACGGTGCGCGAGACCTGCATCAGGGTCACGGAGTCGAAGTAGGCGCCGGTTCTCAGCTCGACGTGGTCAGCCACGGTGGGCTCCTTCGTGGGGGTGTTGGCGGGAGGGGGACGCGAGGGCATCGACGGCACGGAGCGCACCGCTGACGCCGGAGAGCAGGTCTCGGCCGGACGAGTGCCCGATGGCGAGCACCCGACCGACCAGGTGGGTGCATTCCGTGAGGTCGGTGAGGTTGGTGATCTCGGGAGACGGTCCGACCGGCCGGATCGAACCGGCGGAACTCGCGCCAGGGGTGGGTTCGGTCCGGTCGTTCCGGCCGAGCGACCCGGCCCCAGCGACGAGGGTGACGAGGCGCGCGACGTCCGGGACGGCATACCCCTCCCCAGCCGCGACGAGGAGCGCGGCCGACAGGCTCGTCGTCCGCGACAGCACGCTGCGGACGGCATCGACCACGGCGGCCCGGGCGAGCCGGACTTCCGGCGCGTCGACCGCCGCCAAGGTGAGCAGCACCCCGCAGAGCGCGTCGTCGCCACTGGGAGTCAGCCCGCGACCGACGCCGACGAGGCCGCGGACGCCCGGGTCGGCCGAGCGACCGGCCAGGGCCGCTGCGGTCAGGTCATGCGCGAGGTCACCAAGGACGCCGGACTCGGGCAGCGCGGCAGCCCCACCCCCACGGGCCGCCGGCCGCACCAACCCCGGCCGCAGGGACCGCACGGCGACGACGTCCGCCCGCGGCAGGCATACGCGACCCTCACCCACGACCACATGCGCACCGGGCTCGACGCCCCAGCGGACCTCGGACGACGGCAGGGCGACACGGATGCCGATGGGCAGGGCGACGGCGTCGGAGGCGAGCACGGCGAGGACACGCTCGTGCGCGCCGAGGTCGACGTAGAGGCACGTCGGGAAGGCCGCGAGCACCCGGCACCGCCGGGGCGCACCGGCCACCTCAGCGGCCACGAGCGGCGACACAGCGGCGGGCAGCAACGTCGACTTGAGACCGTCGCCCATCCGCGCCTCCCGCCGGGTGATGGACCCGCAGACGCGGACCGCTGACGCGACGCTATCGACGCTGGGTAGGGTGCGCTCATGGTGAAAGTTGCCAACGATCCGATCGCACCCGAGGGTGACTTGCCAGCAACGGGGCGTCCCCGCGACGCCGAGCCCGACGTGTCCGGCATCTCGCTGCGGCTCATCGCCGGGCTCGCCGCCGCCGCCCACGGTGTCGTCCGCGCCGACCATCGTCGCCTCGACGTCAGCGTCGACAGCACGGCGCCRCTCCGCTCGGCCCTCCGCGAC